>NZ_CBAICG010000060.1:0-19553 GCF_964715405.1 Solirhodobacter sp.
GTACTTGTCGGCCTGACGCCATACGGTTTCCGTCTGGGGCTCGACGCCCTGGTTGCCGTCGAGCACGCAAACCGCGCCGTCCAGCACGCGCAGCGAACGCTCGACTTCGATGGTGAAGTCGACGTGGCCGGGGGTGTCGATGATGTTGAAGCGGAACTTGGTCTCGCCCTCGGGAGTCACGCCCGGATCCTCGGTGCGCTGCCAGAAGGTGGTGGTCGCAGCCGAGGTGATCGTGATGCCCCGCTCCTGCTCCTGCTCCATCCAGTCCATCGTCGCGGCGCCGTCATGGACTTCGCCGATCTTGTGGGACTTGCCGGTATAGAACAGAATCCGCTCGGTCGTGGTCGTCTTGCCCGCGTCGATGTGGGCAATGATCCCGAAGTTGCGGTAATGGTCGAGGTGGTAGTCGCGTGCCATTGGAGTGCCTCAGGCTAATTGGTTACCAGCGGTAATGGCTGAACGCCTTGTTGGCGTCGGCCATCTTGTGGGTGTCTTCGCGCTTCTTCACCGCGGTGCCGCGGTTGTTCACGGCATCGGCAAGCTCGCCGGCAAGGCGCTCTTCCATGGTGTTCTCGTTGCGCTTGCGGGCCGCGATGATCAGCCAGCGGATCGCCAGCGCCTCGCGGCGTTCGATGCGCACTTCGACCGGCACCTGATAGGTGGCACCGCCGACGCGGCGCGAACGCACCTCGACCGAGGGTTTCACGTTTTCCAGCGCTTCATGGAAGGCTTCGATCGGCTCGCGCTTCAGGCGCGACTGCACCCGCTCCAGCGCGGAATAGACGATCCCCTCGGCGACCGACTTCTTGCCGTCGATCATCAGGTTGTTCATGAATTTGGTGAGAACCCGATCACCATACTTGGCATCGGGAAGGACTTCGCGCTTTTCAGCTGCGTGACGACGGGACATATCTCAGCTCCTCACTTCGGCCGCTTGGCGCCGTATTTCGACCGGCGTTGACGGCGGTCTTTCACGCCCTGGGTATCGAGAACGCCGCGCAGGATGTGGTAACGCACACCCGGAAGGTCCTTGATACGGCCGCCACGGATCAGGACCACCGAGTGTTCCTGAAGGTTGTGCTTTTCGCCCGGAATGTAGCTGATCACCTCGAACCCGTTGGTCAGGCGCACCTTGGCGACTTTCCGCATGGCCGAGTTCGGTTTCTTCGGCGTCGTCGTGTAGACGCGCGTGCAGACACCGCGTTTCTGCGGGCAGGATTCCAAGTGCGCGGACTTGGATTTTCTGACGTTGGGCTGCCGCGGTTTGCGGATCAGCTGTTGAATCGTTGGCATGCACGGTCCTCGTGTTGCACTTTGTCAATACTCACCCCCGCCGGGGGCGCCGCTTCTCGACGATGCCTTGCGACCAGCGCAAAACACCAAAACCGCATGCGCCCCCTTCGCGGGGACGACGCGGTGGAATTCCAGAGGATCGGGGCCTGCGCCCGGATCGTGACCACTTCCGTTTCTGACCTTCAGGCAGCCCGAGACCATGCCCCGACACCCGAAGTGGGCGCCGTATAGGGGGAGTCGCGGGGGTTGTCAACACTCGGCGGTCGGCGCCCGTGCCGCAGCGGCCTTTGTCTGCAGGCGCTGGCGACGCTCGCGGTAAAGCGTGAACAGACCCGTCGCGATCACGATTCCGGCCCCGGTCAGGGTCAGCGCGCCCGGCAATTGGCCGAACACCAGCCAGCCCAGAATGATCGCCCAGACCAGCGAGGTATACCGGAACGGCGCGACAAAGCCGACCTCGCCCACCCGCATCGCGCTGACGCTGGCCATGTAGCCCACGACAAGGCAGGCCGATGCCGCCAGCAGCACCGCCAGTTGCCCGGCGTCCAACGGTGGCCAGCCGCCGTCGAACGGCAGCGCCAGCGCCGACATCAGCGCCACCGACCCCGCCGAGTAGAGCGCGACCGTGACCGAGGGCACCGTTCTTGCCACCCGCCGCGTGGTCAGGTCGCGCAGCACCACCGAGGCCACCGCCACCAGCGCCAGCAGCGACCAGCGGTCGAACCCCTCGGTGCCGGGCCGGATGATCAAGAGCACGCCGAGGAAGCCGACGCCGATCGCCAGCGCGCGGCGCCAGCCGATCGCCTCGCCGAAGAAGATCGCGGCGCCCAGCGTCACCGCCAGCGGCAGCGACTGCATCACGGCCGAGATGTTGGCCAGCGGCATGTGCTTCAGCGCGATCAGGAAGGCGACGGTGCTGACGACCTCGCCCAGACACCGCCAAGCGATCACCCCGGCCTCGCGGCGCGGCAACCACAGCCGCAGGCCGCCCATCCGCGGCGCCAGCAGCAGCAGAGCCAGCACGACGGCACCGCCGCGCAGCGCGGCGGCCTGAAAGGTGGGCACCGTTTCGGTTACGGCCTTCATGCAGGCATCGTTCAGCGTGAATGCGGCCATGGCGACGTTCATGTAAAGCGCGCCGCGCGCGTTGTCGCTCAAGGCCAAGACCGCCCCTCCCCGGGTTTGCCGTCGAGGGCTACCAGCACCCCTCGTCTGACGCCAGCGTGATCAGAGCGCCAGCAGGCCCTCGGCGGTAAAGGGAAAGCGGTCGGCGATGGTCCGGGCAATCGCCGCCTCGGTCATCTTGCCGACCACGCCGCTGGCATGGGGCGCGCTGTCGTTGTCGTCGTGGACGGTGCGGATGAAGGCGGGCGTGTCGGCGTCGGTGAAGGTGGTGAAGAACTGCGGCAGCAGGCGGTGGTTGCGGCGAAAGATGTTCTCGCCGCTGGCTGCCGTGGCCGTCATCGCCAGCCCGATACCCAGCGGCAGCTTTTCGACCACGTCGTAAAGCCGGTTGCCGCCGGGCGAAAGCTCGAGGAAGAAGCCGCGATTGCACCCGATGGTGAAGGGGCGATCGGGCCCGCAGAGCCCAAGGAGCCCATCCGAGAGGCGTCGGAGGCGGGCAACGTAGTCGGTGTCGATGGCGTCGTCGTCATCCAGCCGGAAGCTGGTCAGGTGGCTGGCCTCCTCGCCCACCACCTCGGCAAAGGCGCGCTGGGTGGCGGGGTAATGGTGCAGCGGCGGCAGCGCGATCACCCGGCCCCCCGGCACCTTGCGCGCAGCGGCCTCCAGCCGGGCGCGCGCGGAGGCGGGCAAGCCGGTGCCGGTCAGAAAGATGGTGTCGAACCGGGTATCGGACTGCGCCATCAGCGCGGGGATGGTCAGCGCCTCGAACAGGTGGAACCGGCGTTCCAGCCGGACGGGATCGGCCAGCATCGCGTCCAGCGCCGCCGCATCCTCGGGCGCCTTCGTAAAGCCGCTGAGCGCGGCGTAGGAAAAGCGCACCAGCCCGACGATCCGGTTCCGCAGCCTGCCTGCCATGCGCGCCTCTGCCCCTTGCTGCCCGGCCCTCGGGTGACGCTAGCATGTGCAGCACCCGAAAGGGAATCCCGTGACCGCGAAATGAAAAGCCCCCGCCGTTTCGGGCGGGGGCTTTCAGGGTCAGGCCGGTTCGGCCTTGTCTCAGTCGCGGCTTTCCGGCGTGTCCACCAGGCCCGCGCCCTCATCCTCGCCAAACACGTCGGGATGCGGCGCGGCCAGCGCGGCCGCGGCTTCCGCCTCGGCCCGGCGCGCGTCAAGCACCTTCTGGTCGCGTTCCGACGCGATGCGCCGGATCCGTGTGGTGGCCCCGCCGGTGCCCGCCGGGATCAGTCGGCCGACGATGACGTTTTCCTTCAGGCCGACCAGCTTGTCGCGCTTGCCCATCACCGAAGCCTCGGTGAGAACCCGCGTGGTTTCCTGGAACGACGCCGCCGAGATGAAGCTGCGCGTTTGCAGGCTGGCCTTGGTGATGCCCAGCAGGATCGGCTCGCCCGAGGCCGGGCGCAGCCCGTTGGCCATGGCTTTCGCGTTGACCTCTTCCAGCTCGTCCTTGTCGACGTGCTCGCCCTTCAGCAGCGTGGTTTCACCCGAATCCAGGATCTCCCACTTCTGCAGCATCTGGCGCACGATGACCTCGATGTGCTTGTCGTTGATCTTCACGCCTTGCAGGCGATAGACGTCCTGCACTTCGTCGATCATGTAGTTCGCCAGCGCCTCGACCCCCAGGATCCGCAGGATGTCATGCGGCGCGGGGTTGCCGTCCATGATGTAGTCGCCCTTCTGCACGAAGTCGCCTTCCTGCACCGGGATGTGCTTGCCCTTCGGCACCATGTACTCGACCGAGTTGTGGCTGTCGTCGGTCGGTTCGATCGTGATCCGACGCTTGTTCTTGTAGTCCTTGCCAAAGCGCACATAGCCATCGTGTTCGGCGATGATCGCGTGGTCCTTCGGGCGACGGGCTTCGAACAGTTCCGCCACGCGGGGAAGACCCCCGGTGATGTCCTTGGTCTTGGCCCCTTCGCGCGGGATCCGCGCCACCACGTCACCGGCCTTCAGGTCCTGCCCGTCCTCGATCGACAAGATCGCGTCGACCGACATCGGGTAGGAAATCGGGTTGCCGGCCTCGTTGCGGATCGGATCGCCCGTGGTCGGGTCCATCAGGATCACCTCGGGCTTCAGGTCGTTGCCCTTCGGCGCCGACCGCCAGTCCGACACGATCCGCTGGGTCATGCCGGTGGCTTCGTCGGTATCCTCGCGCACCGAGATGCCCGAGATCAGGTCCACGAACCGCGCCGAACCGCCTTTTTCGGCGATGATCGGCAGGGTGTAGGGATCCCACTCGAACAGTTTGGCGCCCCGCTTCACCGCCTGGCCATCCTTCACGAAGACCTTCGAGCCGTAGCTGAGCTTGTGGCTCGCGCGTTCCTGCCCGTTGTCGTCGATGATGACGATCGTCATGTTCCGCCCCATCACGATCTGCTCGCCGTTGGCGTTGAGCAGCAAAAGGGCGTTGCGGAACTCGATCCGGCCTTCCTGGCTGGCTTCCAGGAACGACTGCTGGCCGCCCTGCGCGATGCCGCCGATGTGGAACGTCCGCATCGTCAACTGCGTGCCGGGTTCGCCGATCGACTGCGCGGCGATGATGCCGACAGCCTCGCCGACGTTCACCATCGTGCCGCGGGCAAGGTCGCGCCCGTAGCAGGTGGCGCAGACGCCCTCGTCCGCTTCGCAGGTCAGCGGGCTGCGGATGCGGATCGACGCGACGCTGGCCTTGTCGATCAGGTCGGCCTTGCGCTCGTCGATCAGCTCGCCGCGCTTCACCAGCACCGTATCGGTGCCCGGCACCACGACGTCCTCGGCCGCGACACGGCCCAGAACGCGATCGGCCAGCGACGACACCACCTCGCCATCATTCACCGCGGCGACCGCGGTGATCGAGTTCTCGGTGCCGCAGTCCTGGCTGCGCACGATGCAGTCCTGCGCCACGTCGACCAGACGGCGGGTCAGATAGCCCGAGTTCGCCGTCTTCAGCGCGGTATCGGCCAGACCCTTCCGCGCGCCGTGGGTGGAGTTGAAGTACTCCAGCACGGTCAGGCCTTCCTTGAAGTTCGAGATGATCGGCGTCTCGATGATCTCGCCCGACGGTTTGGCCATCAGGCCGCGCATCCCGCCAAGCTGCTTCATCTGCGCGGGCGAACCCCGCGCCCCCGAGTGCGACATCATGTAGACCGAGTTCGGTTCCTTCTCGGCGCCCGCATCGTCGTAACGAACGGCCGAGATTTCCTTCATCATCTCGGACGCGACGGCATCGGAACACTTCGACCAGGCATCGACGACCTTGTTGTACTTCTCACCCTGGGTGATCAGGCCGTCCATGTACTGCTGTTCGAACTCCTTCACCTGATCGCGGACCTCGTTGACGATGGTCCACTTCGATTCCGGGATCAGCATGTCGTCCTTGCCGAACGAGATGCCGGCCTTGAACGCCTCGCGGAAGCCCATGCCCATGATCTGGTCGCAGAAGATCACCGACTCTTTCTGGCCGCAGTAGCGGTAGACCGTGTCGATGACGTTCTGCACGTCCTTCTTGCGCAACAGCCGGTTGACCAGTTCAAACGGGGCCTTGGCGTTGGTCGGCAGAAGCGCGCCAAGACGGGCGCGGCCCGGCGTGGTGTCGAACCGCTTCCAGACCTCGTTGCCCTCGGCGTCGATCTGCTTGACGCGGCACTGCACCTTGGCGTGCAGGTGCACCTGCTTGGCGGCCAACGCCAGCTCGACCTCATCGACGTCAGAGAAGATCATGCCTTCGCCCAGCATGCCCTTGCGCTCCATCGACGTGTAATAGAGCCCCAGCACCATGTCCTGCGAGGGCACGATGATGGGCGCGCCGTTGGCGGGCGACAGCACGTTGTTGGTCGACATCATCAGCACGCGCGCCTCAAGCTGGGCTTCCAGCGAGAGGGGAACGTGAACGGCCATCTGGTCGCCGTCGAAGTCGGCGTTGAAGGCCGAGCAGACCAGCGGGTGAAGCTGAATCGCCTTGCCTTCGATCAGGATCGGCTCGAACGCCTGGATGCCCAGACGGTGCAGCGTCGGCGCGCGGTTCAGCAGAACCGGGTGTTCGCGGATCACCTCGTCGAGAATGTCCCAAACCTCGGGGCGCTCTTTCTCGACCAGCTTTTTCGCCTGCTTGACGGTGCTCGAAAGCCCCTTCGCCTCAAGCCGCGAGTAGATGAACGGCTTGAACAGCTCCAGCGCCATCTTCTTGGGCAGCCCGCACTGGTGCAGCTTCAGTTCCGGCCCGGTCACGATGACCGAGCGGCCCGAGAAGTCGACGCGCTTGCCCAGCAGGTTCTGGCGGAACCGGCCCTGCTTGCCCTTCAGCATGTCCGACAGCGACTTCAGCGGGCGCTTGTTGGTACCCGTGATCACGCGGCCGCGGCGGCCGTTGTCAAACAGCGCATCGACCGCTTCCTGCAGCATCCGCTTTTCGTTACGCACGATGATGTCGGGCGCGCGCAGTTCGATCAGCCGCTTCAGGCGGTTGTTGCGGTTGATCACGCGGCGGTAGAGGTCGTTGAGGTCCGACGTGGCAAAGCGGCCGCCGTCCAGCGGGACCAGCGGGCGCAGTTCCGGCGGGATCACCGGCAGCACGGTCAGGATCATCCACTCGGGCCGGTTGCCCGACTCGACGAAGTGCTCGACGATCTTCAGCCGCTTGATGATCTTCTTCGGCTTCAGCTCGCCGGTGGCTTCCTTCAGTTCCTCGCGCAGCCGCTCGGCCTCGGCGTCAAGGTCGATCGCGGCCAGCATCTCGCGGATCGCTTCGGCGCCGATGTTGGCGGTGAAGGCGTCGGCGCCGTACTGGTCCTGCGCGTCGAGGAATTCTTCCTCGGTCATCAACTGGCCATAGGTCAGGTCGGTCAGACCCGGCTCGATCACGACGTAGTTTTCAAAGTAGAGGATGCGTTCCAGATCGCGCAGCGTCATGTCGAGCATCAGGCCGATGCGGCTGGGCAGCGATTTCAGGAACCAGATGTGCGCAACCGGCGCGGCCAGTTCGATGTGGCCCATCCGCTCGCGGCGCACCTTCTGCAAGGTCACCTCGACGCCGCACTTCTCGCAGACGACGCCGCGATACTTCATGCGCTTGTATTTGCCGCAGAGGCACTCGTAGTCCTTGATCGGCCCGAAGATGCGGGCGCAGAACAGCCCGTCCCGCTCGGGCTTGAAGGTCCGGTAGTTGATCGTTTCGGGCTTCTTGATCTCGCCATAGGACCAGCTCAGGATCCGCTCCGGCGAGGCCAGAGAGATCTTGATCTCGTCGAAGGTCTTCACGGGCGCGACCGGGTTGAACGGGTTGCTGCCGTGGTTATGGGTGAGTTCCTGGTTCATCTTGCGTCCTTCATGTCAGGGGATGGGAGAGTGAGGGCGAAACCGCCCTCACTCGTCCTCCGCATCCAGGAGTTCCATGTTCAGGCCGAGGCCGCGCACTTCCTTGACAAGCACGTTGAAGCTCTCGGGCACGCCAGCCTCGAAGTTGTCCTCGCCCTTGACGATGGACTCGTAGACCTTCGTCCGCCCGGCAACGTCGTCCGACTTGACGGTCAGCATTTCCTGCAACGTGTAGGCGGCACCGTAGGCTTCCAGTGCCCAGACCTCCATCTCGCCCAGACGCTGGCCGCCGAACTGGGCTTTACCACCCAGCGGTTGCTGCGTGACAAGGCTGTAGGGCCCGGTGGACCGGGCGTGCAGCTTGTCGTCGACAAGGTGGTGCAGCTTCAGCATGTACTTCACGCCGACCGTCACCGGCCGGGTGAACTGCTCACCCGAACGCCCGTCGAACACGATCGACTGGCCCGACTGGTTGAACCCGGCCCGGCGCAGCGCGTCGTTCACGTCCGCCTCTTTCGCACCGTCGAAGACCGGCGTCGCGATCGGCACGCCGCGGGTCACTTCCCGCGCCGCCTCGACGAACGAGTCGGTGTCGCGCCCGGCCAGTTCCGCCTCGTAGATGTCGTCGCCATAGGCCAGACGCATCGCTTCGCGCACCGGGGTCAGGTCGCCCGACCGGCGGTACTCCTTCAGCGCCTCGTCGATCTTCAGGCCCAGACCGCGCGCGGCCCAGCCCATGTGCGTCTCGAGGATCTGCCCCACGTTCATCCGGCTTGGCACGCCAAGCGGGTTG
Source organism: Solirhodobacter sp. (assembly GCF_964715405.1). Taxonomy (NCBI): domain Bacteria; kingdom Pseudomonadati; phylum Pseudomonadota; class Alphaproteobacteria; order Rhodobacterales; family Paracoccaceae; genus Solirhodobacter; species Solirhodobacter sp. The sequence continues at coordinate 8,522 of NZ_CBAICG010000060.1, forward strand.
AGCACGAAGTCGACCGGCGTGCCGTCCGCCAGGAACGGCATGTCTTCGATCGGCACGACCTTCGAGATGACGCCCTTGTTGCCGTGACGGCCGGCCATCTTGTCGCCCGCCTGCAACTTGCGCTTCACCGCAACGAAGACCTTGACCGACTTCATCACGCCCGGAGGCAGATCGTCGCCGCGACGGACCTTCTCGACCTTGTCCTCGAACCGGGCTTCGAGCGCGCGTTTCTGCGCCTCGAACTGGTCGTGCAGGGCCTCGACGTCTTTTGCGTCATTCTCTTCCGCCAGCGCCAACTGCCACCACTGGCCGCGGCTGAGCGTGCCCAGAAGTTCCTCGGTGATCTCGGAGCCCGCCTTGACGCCTTTCGGGCCCTTCACGGCGGTCTTGCCGAAGATCATCGTCTTCAGGCGCGTGTAGATGTTGCGCTCGAGAATCTCGAGTTCGTCATCGCGGTCGCGGGCAAGGCGTTCAACCTCTTCGCGCTCGATCTGCAACGCACGTTCGTCCTTGTCGACGCCGTGCCGGTTGAACACCCGCACTTCGACGATCGTCCCGAACGCACCCGGCGGCAGGCGCAGCGAGGTGTCGCGCACGTCGCTGGCCTTTTCGCCGAAGATGGCGCGCAGCAGTTTTTCTTCCGGCGTCATCGGGCTTTCGCCCTTGGGCGTGATCTTGCCCACCAGAATGTCGCCCGGCTGCACCTCGGCGCCGATGTAGACGATGCCCGCCTCGTCGAGGTTGCGCAGCGCTTCCTCGCCGACGTTGGGGATGTCGCGCGTGATCTCTTCCGGCCCCAGCTTGGTATCGCGGGCGGAAACCTCGTATTCCTCGATGTGGATCGAGGTGTAGACGTCGTCGCGCAGGATGCGTTCCGAGATCAGGATCGAGTCCTCGTAGTTGTAGCCGTTCCACGGCATGAACGCGACGATGATGTTCCGGCCAAGGGCCAGTTCGCCCTGATCGGTGCAGGGGCCATCGGCGATCACCTCGTTGCGCGTGACCGTGTCACCCACCTTCACCAGCGGGCGCTGGTTGATGCACGACGACTGGTTCGAGCGTTTGAACTTGCGCAGACGGTAGATGTCCACGCCCGGTTCGCCCGGGTCCAGCATCTCGGTGGCGCGCACGACGATACGGGTCGCGTCGACCTGGTCGATCACGCCGGACCGGCGCGCCATGATCGCGGCGCCGCTATCGCGGGCGACAACGCCCTCGATCCCGGTGCCGACCAGCGGCGCGTCGGATTGCAGCAGGGGCACCGCCTGCCGCTGCATGTTCGAGCCCATCAGCGCGCGGTTGGCGTCGTCGTTTTCCAGGAACGGGATCAGCGCGGCGGCGACCGACACAAGCTGGCGGGGCGACACGTCGATCAGGTCCACGGCTTCCGACGGGTTCAGCATGAACTCGCCGCCCTTGCGGGTGGAGACAAGCTCGTGCTCGAAACGGCCTTCGGCATCGAGGTTGGCGTTGGCCTGCGCGATGGTGTGGCGCATCTCTTCGGTGGCCGACATGTAGATCACGTCATCGGTCACCTGACCGTCCACCACCTTGCGATACGGCGTCTCGATGAAGCCGTACTTGTTCACCCGCGCGTAGGTCGCGAGGCTGTTGATCAGGCCGATGTTCTGGCCTTCCGGCGTTTCGATCGGGCACATCCGGCCGTAGTGCGTCGGGTGCACGTCGCGCACCTCGAAACCGGCGCGTTCACGGGTCAGACCGCCCGGCCCGAGGGCCGACAGACGCCGCTTGTGCGTCACTTCCGACAGCGGGTTGGTCTGGTCCATGAACTGCGAAAGCTGCGACGAGCCAAAGAACTCGCGCACCGCGGCCGCGGCCGGTTTCGCGTTGATCAGGTCTTGCGGCATCACCGTGTCAATCTCGACCGAGGACATGCGTTCCTTGATCGCCCGCTCCATCCGCAGCAGGCCGACACGATACTGGTTTTCCATCAGTTCGCCGACCGAACGGACCCGACGGTTGCCGAGGTGGTCGATGTCGTCGATCTCGCCCTTGCCGTCGCGCAGTTCGGTCAGTGCCTTGATGCAGGCGACGATGTCGGCACGGTCGAGCGTGCGCTGGGTATCCGGGCGACCCAGGTCCAGACGCATGTTCATCTTCACCCGGCCGACGGCCGACAGGTCATACCGCTCGCTGTCGAAGAACAGCGTGTCGAACAGCTGGCTGGCGGCCTCCACCGTCGGCGGCTCGCCGGGGCGCATGACGCGGTAGATATCCATGAGCGCGGTATCGCGGCCCATGTTCTTGTCCACCGCCATCGTGTTGCGCAGGTAGGGGCCGACGTTGACGTTGTCGATGTCCAGCACGGGGATCTCGGTGATGCCCTGATCCATCAGCAGCTTCAGCGAGCCGCCCTTGACGTTGCCCTCGCGGTCCAGATCCCAGGTCAGTTCGTCGCCGGCCTCGACCCAGATTTCACCGGTCTGTTCGTTGATGATGTCCTTGGCGACATAGCGGCCGAGGATCTGCTCGAACGGCAGCAGAAGTTCGGTGACCGAACCTTCGTCGGCCAGCTTCTTGACCATGCGCGGGGTCATCTTTTCGCCCGCCTTGCAGATCACCTCGCCGGTGCCCGCATCGACCAGATCGAAAGTCGGCCGGGTGCCGCGCACACGTTCGGGGAAGAACTTGGTGACCCAGCCGCGGTTCTTGGCCAGCTTGTAGGACACGGTCTGGTAATAGGCATCCATGATGCCTTCCTGATCCATGCCCAGCGCATAGAGCAGCGTCGTCACCGGCAGTTTGCGGCGGCGGTCGATGCGGGCGAACACGATGTCTTTCGCGTCGAACTCGAAATCGAGCCACGACCCGCGATAGGGAATGATCCGGCAGGCGAACAGCAGTTTGCCCGAGGAATGGGTCTTGCCCTTGTCGTGGTCGAAGAACACGCCGGGGCTGCGGTGCATCTGGGAAACGATCACCCGCTCGGTGCCGTTCACGATGAACGTGCCGTTCGACGTCATCAGGGGCATGTCGCCCATGTAGACGTCCTGTTCCTTGATGTCCTTGACCGAGCGCGCGCCGGTGGTTTCGTCGACATCGAACACGATCAGGCGCAGCGTCACCTTCAGCGGCGCGGCATAGGTCATGTCGCGGGCCTGGCACTCGTCGACGTCATACTTCGGCTTTTCAAGCTCGTATTTCACGAACTCCAGCACCGCGGTCTCGTTGAAGTCCTTGATCGGGAACACCGACTGGAACACGCCCTGAATCCCGTTGCCGTCCTGCGGCTTCGGGCCGTCGCCCGATTTCAGGAACAGGTCGTAGGAGGATTTCTGAACCTCGATGAGGTTCGGCATCTCCAGGACTTCGCGGATTTTGCCGTAGTAACGGCGGATGCGCTTCTGGCCGACGTAAGATTGCGCCATGCTCAAGGTCACCTTTCTATCTTTCGCGGGCGTCCGGCCGTTGGGCCCGGCAGACGCCGCTTGCGAAACAGTAGGGTCTGTTCAATTCATGCCGACCTTCCCAAATGGCCAGCTCCCGAACCTTGACCCTGCCTTGGATGGGGCTTTCCGGTGAAAGCCCTATCCAAGACAGGTTCGGCCGGGCCCGAAATCGCTTCGGACCCAGCCGTTTTTCAGCGTCGCAGCGCGCAGGGCGCCACGCCGGATTACTTCAGCTCGACTTTGGCGCCAGCGTCTTCGAGCTTTTTCTTCACGGCCTCGGCATCAGACTTGGTCGCGCCTTCCTTGACCTTGCCACCGGCTTCCACCAGATCCTTGGCCTCTTTCAGGCCAAGACCGGTGATCGCGCGGACTTCCTTGATCACGTTGATCTTCTGGGCACCGGCTTCGATCAGGACGACGTCGAATTCGGTCTTTTCCTCTTCCGCCGGGGCGGCCGCGGCAGCCGGGCCGGCCATCATGACGGCGCCACCGGCGGCCGGCTCGATGCCGTATTTGTCCTTGAGGATGGTTTTCAGTTCTTGCGCCTGAAGCAGCGTGAGGTTCACGATTTCTTCGGCGAGTTTGTTCAGATCAGCCATTTTCGGTTCCGTTCGTTAAAGATGGGTTCCAACGTGTCGGGATCAACCCCACGTCGGTCCGAGATTGCGTCAGGCAGCTTCGCGCTCTTCGAGTGTCGTGAGAATGCCCGCGATGTTGGAAGCAGGCGCGCCAATGGCTCCGGCGATGCTGGCAGCCGGGGCACCGATGCACGCCACGACGGAAGCGATAAGCTCCTCGCGCGACGGCATCCCTGCCACGGCCTTCACACCGGCCGGGTCCAACGCCGTGCTGCCCATCGCCCCGCCAAGGATGACGAACTTTTCGTTCGTCTTGGCATAGGCGTCCGTGACCTTCGCCGCAGCGACGGGGTCTTCGGAGTAGGCAATCACGGTCATGCCCGTCAGAAGGTTGCCGATGCTTTCGCAGGGCTTCCCCTCAAGGGCGATCTTGGCGAGCTTGTTCTTGGCAACACGGACAGACCCGCCAACAACGCGCATTTGCGCGCGAAGGGCCTGCATGTTCGCAACCGTCAGACCTTCGTAGTGTGCAACCACAACCACGCCAGAGCTTTCGAAGATCTGGCCGAGTTCCTCGACCACTTTCTCTTTCTGGGCTCTATCCACAGGTTCACTCCAAGTATGGGGGTTTCCCCCCGGCTCATGTTTGCCCCGGAACAGTTCCGGGGCATCGGGTCCGCCAGGTTCCCGAGGCCAACATCGCCCGAGGGGATCACCCTCAAGAAATCCGTCTCGTTCCCCATCTCAGGCAGGAAATTAAGGGCAAGCGCCCACCCACCGTCTCGGACAGGACGGGGCGTTTCCGCACCGTCATCCCCCCGGCCCGAAGGCCGGAGGAGATCTTGTCAGGTGCGCTTCCGCGCGCCCGTAACCTCAGTTCCCGGTCGCCGAGCTGATCTCGACCGACACGCCCGGGCCCATCGTCGAGGACAGCGACACCTTCTTCATGTAGGTGCCCTTGGCGCCCGACGGCTTCGCCCGGACAACCGCGTCCACGAAGGCGCGGATGTTCTGGGCCAGCTTTTCGGTGTCGAACGAGGCTTTGCCGACGCCAGCGTGAATCACGCCCGCCTTTTCCGCCTTGAACTGCACTTCGCCGCCTTTGGCCGCCGCGATGGCCGTTTTCACGTCCATCGTCACGGTGCCGACCTTCGGGTTCGGCATCAGGTTGCGCGGTCCGAGGATCTTGCCCAGACGGCCCACCAGCGGCATCAGGTCCGGCGTCGCGATGCAACGGTCGAACTCGATCTTGCCCGACTGGATCGTTTCCATCAGGTCTTCGGCGCCCACGATGTCGGCGCCCGCGGCCTTGGCCTCATCCGCCTTGGCGCCGCGCGCGAACACGGCGACCTTGAGCGTGCGGCCGGTGCCGTTCGGCAGTTGCACCACGCCACGGACCATCTGGTCGGCATGGCGCGGGTCGACGCCCAGGTTCATCGCGATCTCGACGGTTTCGTCGAACTTCGCCGTCGCCGAGGCCTTGATCAGCGACACCGCATCTTCAACCGAGAGGTTCGCCTTGTCGACAAAGGCCGTGCGCGCCGCGCGGGTGCGTTTTCCAAGCTTTGCCATGATTTACCCCCTGACCTCGATGCCCATCGACCGCGCCGAGCCGACGATGATCTGCATCGCCGCCTCGATCGAGGTCGCGTTCAGATCCTTCATCTTGGCTTCGGCGATCTCGCGCACCTGCGCCACGGTCACGGAACCCGCAACGTCACGACCCGGACGCTTGGACCCCGACTGAACCTTGGCCGCCTTCTTGATGTAGTAGGAGGCCGGCGAGGTCTTGATGTCGAGCGTGAACGACTTGTCCTGGTAGTAGGTGATGATCACCGGCGTCGGGGCGCCCAGTTCGCGGTCCTGCGTCTTGGCGTTGAAGTCCTTGCAGAACATCATGATGTTCAGGCCGCGCTGACCCAGCGCGGGACCGACCGGCGGGGAGGGGTTGGCCTGCCCGGCCTTCACTTGCAGCTTGAGGCTGCCGATTACTTTCTTGGCCATCTGGCCGCTCCTTCTGTCACCGCCCCGGCATAGGTTCGGGGCCTTGGTTTAGTGGTCCGGTCCGCCGTGCCGGATCAGGTCCGGCACGCTCGCCTCCCACGGATGCACTCAGGTCCCTTTGGTGACCTGGGTGAATTCCAGTTCGACCGGGGTTGCCCGGCCGAAGATCGACACCGTCACCTTCAGGCGACCGTGCGCTTCGTCGACGTCCTCGACCATGCCCGAGAAGCCTTCGAACGGGCCGTCGGTCACCTGCACCTGCTCGCCGATCTCGAAGCGGATCAGGTTGCGCGGCGCGATCTCGCCTTCCTCGACACGGTGGAGGATGGCGTTCACTTCTTCATCCCGCATCGCCTGCGGCTTGCCCTGGCGACCGAGGAACCCGGTCACCCGGTTGATCGAGGTGATCAGGTGATAGCCCTTGTTCGACATCTCCATCCGCACCAGCACATAGCCGGGCATGAAGCGCCGTTCCGAGGTGACCTTCTTGCCGCGCCGAACCTCCAGCACCTCTTCGGTGGGCACCAGAACCTCTTCGATTTCGTCTTCGAGACCGGCGTCGATCACGGCCTGCTTGATCTGCTCGGCGATCTTCTTCTCGTAGTTCGAGAGAACGCTCACCGAATACCACCGCTTGGCCATCTGTCTGGTCTTCCTGTCTCGCCCGGCAAACGTGTGCCGAAAGTTCTTCTGAATCAGACGGTTGCCCGCCGACCTCCGAACAAAAAACAGCGCGCGGCCCGAATCGCCGCGCGCCTGCCGCCGAAAGTTCCGCCCCGGTTACAGCGATCGCACCGCAAGTTCAAGGGGCGGGCGCCGAAATGCCGGGCTCAGTTGAACATGCCCAGAACGGCGCTGAGCCCCTGCCCGATCGCGATGTCGATCAGCGAGAAGAACGTCGCCGTCACCACCGCCATCGCGAACACCATCATCGTGGTCAAGAGCACCTCGCGCCGCGACGGCCAGACCACCTTGCCGACCTCCGAGCGCACCTGCTGCACGAACTTGAGGGGGTTCACCTGTGCCATTCCAACGTCCCGACCTGTGTCATTCCCGGCGCGGGATACGCGCATTGTCGTGCCAGTTCAAGCCCGCCGGGGGGGCACCGAAACCACACCGAAAACACACCGACATTACACCGACGTTGCACCGACGTTGGCGCGCCGCCCGCGCCGCGGTTTTGCTGTCGCCAGCAGCGGCGCCACCATCGCCTCGTAGCGGGCAAAGAGGTGTTCCACCCGCTCGCGGTCCGAGCCGAAGCCCTGCGGCCGGTAAAGCCGGTCCACCGCCCGGTCAAGCGCGGCATGGGCGGCGCGCAGGTTGGGCGGCATCAGGTCGGGGTCGTAAAGATCGGCCAGCGTCGCGCCGGGATGCGCCGCGCGGGCGTCGAGCACCGCCTGCGCCAGCGGGTCGAGTTTCGACAGGTCGGCGGCGGGCGGCAGAGGGAAGGTGTTGTAGACGAGGCCGATGGAGTAGCGGAAGTCGCTCTTCAGCCGCCCGCCGATGTGGCGCAGCCACGACATGTGCATGGCGGAGGTAAGGATGGCGAAGTCGGAGAGGGTGGCGTCATCAATGACAAAGACAAGGTCACTGGGAACAGCGGGCGCTTCCAGAACCGCTATCGGCGCATATTCACGGCGTTCCGAACTTACTTTCGGCAATACCAAGAAACGTCCATCGGGGATTAACTCGAAGCTGAACCGAGTAGGAAATTTTGCCGCTGCACGAGTTGAGTCTCTTTGGCTCTTGTTCCTGAACTCGCGCACCAAGCCGATCCTGCGTCGAACTTCTGGCATGTCTCGAAGCTCATTTGGAGGTGCGTCTCTCAGGACCAACACCCAGCGAGTGCCGCCCTGCAAAAAGTCTCTTGCCGCTATGTATGGCCGGAGAAATCTCTCGGCGCGAGGCTCAATTGAAACAAAGGCTTTCGCACTGTCGGCATCAAAGATGAAGTGCCCATCATCAATAGGCTGCGAGCCGCTAAGAAGTTTGGGCATCCCGTTGATGGGATTTGGTATCTCCCGCACCACCAGATGCGGATTCCCCAGCCCCGAGGCATCGAACAAATACGGCGAGATTGCCTTGTGCATCGTCTCGACCGGCTCGCCGCCGACCTTGGCATAGGAGAACAGCCGCCGCTGATCCGGCGCGTTGGCGCGGCGATCCAGCCCGAGGATCACCACATGCACATGCGCCTTGCCGCGCGCGTCGGACCCCCACTCGAAGGTGCGGTGGGCAAAGCCGATCTCCAGCCCGCAGCGGTCGAACAGCAGCGGCCAGAGTTGCGCCACCTGTTCGCCCTGGGTGATCGAATTGGTGGCGACAAAGGCGATGCGCGTCGCCCCCTGCACATAGGCCCCGGCCTTGAGAAACCACGCCGCCACGAAATCCAGCGTGCCGCCCGACTTCCCCAGCGCCGCGATCCGCCGCACCTGTGCGCGCTGCTGAACGCTCTGGAACTTCGCCCCCACGAACGGCGGATTGCCCAGCACATAGCTGCACCGCTCGGGCGGCAGCACGGTGGCCCAGTCGATCTCCAGCGCGTCGCCGTGGGTGATGTGGGGCGCCTTCTTGAGCGGGATGCGGGGGTAGTAGCCGCCGAACGCCGCGCTGAGCGCGAGGTTCATCAGGTGGTCCATCATCCACAGCGCGGTTTCGGCGATGCGGGCGGGAAACTCCTCCAGTTCGATGCCGTAGAACTGGTCCACGTCGATGCGCGACAGGGCGGCGGCATCAAGGTTCAACTGGCCGTCGGTGCGCAGATCCTTCAGCAGCTCCAGCTCCAGCAGGCGCAGCTCGCGGTAGGCGATGATCAGGAAGTTGCCGCAGCCGCAGGCCGGGTCGAAGAAGGTCAGCCCCGCCAGCTTGTCGTGAAACGCCGCCAGCGCCTGCCGCCGCCCGGTCTTGCGCCCGCGCGCCGCCGCGAACTCGGCCCGCAGATCGTCGAGGAAGAGCGGCCCGATCAGCTTGAGGATGTTCTTTTCGGTGGTGTAATGCGCCCCCTTGGCGCGGCGGGCCCTGGCGTCCATCACGCTCTGGAACAGCGAGCCGAAGATCGCGGGCGAGATCGGCGTCCAGTCGAACCGGCTGGCGTTCAGAAGGGCGGTGCGCATCCCCTCGTCGAAATCAGGCGGCGGGAAGTATTCGGCGAAAAGGTGGCCGTTGACGTAGGGAAACCGCGCCAGATCGGCGGGCAGGGTCGATTGCCGCTGATCCTCGGGCGTGTTGAGCACGTCGAACAGCCGACCCAGCGCGGGGCCGAGGATGGCGGGATCGGCCAGCCCGTCAAGCCAGTCCCACAGGATGTCCTTGGGCTCGAATATCCCGGTGTCGTCGGCAAAGAGGCAGAACACGATGCGGGTCAGGAACACCTCCAGCCGGTGGCCGGTGTAGCCCGAGGCGGCCAGCTTGTCGTGCAGATGGCCGATCAGTTCGGCGGCGGTGATGTTGACCGGCGCCTGATCCTTGAAGTGCGTCACCTGACGGCCCAGGACGAAGCCGAACTTGTCGATGTGTTTGGGCAGATCGGGCAGGGTAAAGGCGGTTTCGGCGCCGGTCTCGAAATCGGTCAACTGGAAGGTGCGGAAATCGCAGACCAGCCGGTAGCGCGGCTTTTCCGCATCCGGCAGGCCGTGGATGTAGCCCATCGCCTGCGCCTGCGCGCCGAACAGGTCGCGGCCCAGCGACTTTTGCTCGACGATCAGGGTGCCGGGCCAGAACAGGTCGATGAAGCCGGGGTTGCCGGTAATCCGGGTGACCGATTTCTCGTAGATGCCGACGCGGCGGCGTTCCACCCCGAAGATGCGGAAGAAGTCGTTCCAGAACGTGTGCGTATCGCGCCGCTCGTCGCGGTCGCCCGCGTGATCGGCGGCGAAGGCCGCGGCCCGCGCCCGGATTTCGTTCCAGGACAACCTCATGCAAAGGTTGTGCCAGCATCCGTGCGGTTTGGAAAGAGGCTGGCAGGAGTTGGGGGACTCGAACCCACGACCCTCGGTTTTGGAGACCGATGCTCTACCAACTGAGCTAAACTCCTAGGCCTGCGGCGGGAGTTACGGCAGCGGGCGCGGGAAATCAAGAGGCCGCGCGTGGAATCTGCCCCGGACGGGCAAACGTCCGCCGTCAGGATTTCTTCACGAACTGGCACAGGATGACGATCTGCTGGTCATTCACCCGACCCTCGATCTGGGCGGCATTGCTCAGCACCAGACGGATGCCGCGCACCGCCGTGCCGCGCTTGGCCACCATCGAACTGCCCTTGACCGGCAGATCCTTGAGCAGCACCACGGTATCGCCCGGCGCCAGAAGGGTGCCGTTGCTGTCGCGGTGTTCGACGGCGGCCACGGCCTCGCCCTGCCCCGCCTCGGCGCGGGCCAGCACGTCGGGCTCCAGATAGACCGTTTCCAGCAGGTCGGCGGCCCAGCTTTCCCCCGGCAGGGCCTTGAGCAGGCGCCAGGCGGCGATCTGCGTGGGGGGCTCGGCCGCCCAGATCGCGTCGGCAAGGCAGCGCCAGCGCGGGCCGGGGCTGATGTCGCCCGTCAGCGCGGCCGTGCAGACCGGGCAAAGCATCGCCGCATCCTCGCCGGGGGCAAGGGTGACGAGGCTGGCGGGCGACGCGGCGCAGAGGACGCAGGCGGACATGGGGGAACCTTTCCGGAAAATGCGAAGGGCGGAGGGTCACGCCGATCGCGTGACAGCCTCCGCCCTTCCATTCACAGGTCCGCCCCGCGCGCGCAATCCCGCGCCGTGCGATTGCGCGCCGGTCGGCGCCGGATCAGGCGATGATTTTCGAAACGACGCCTGCACCGCCCCCCTTCGCGGTTTCCGCGGACGGTCTCGTTTCCAAGATCATGCGATGATTTTCGAAACGACGCCTGCACCGACGGTGCGGCCACCTTCACGGATGGCGAAGCGGAGCTTCTCTTCCATCGCGATCGGGGCGATCAGTTCGACGTTGAACTTCAGGTTGTCGCCCGGCATCACCATCTCGGTGCCTTCGGGCAGCATCACCGTGCCGGTCACGTCCGTCGTGCGGAAGTAGAA
>NZ_CBAICG010000061.1:0-17443 GCF_964715405.1 Solirhodobacter sp.
ATGTCGCCCGCGCGGATGTAATCCTTCGCCGTCTCCACCGCCGCCATGTATTCGGCCCTGGTGAAGTTCGACACCGGCGCGCCGACCGGCGCGGCCTCGCCCAGATTGCGCGTCTCGGCGGTCGCGGCGCGTTCCAGATCGCGGACCGCGTCCATCACCCGTTCGGCCGCCTGCGCATAGGCCGCGCGCGCCGTGAGACCCGAGGCGACCCAGGCCGGTGACACCACCGTCACCTCGCCCTTGACGCCATCCAGCACCGCGATCACCGAAGGGCGCAGCATCACCGCGTCGGGCAGGCCGAGCGGGTCGGGGTTGACATGCGGCAGATGCTCCACCAGCCGGATCATGTCGTAGCCGAGGTAGCCAAAGAGCCCCGCCGCGATCGCGGGCAGGTCGTCCGGCATCTCGATCCGGCTTTCGGCCAAGAGGGCGCGCAGCGTGTCCAGCGGGTGGCCGGGCAGCGTCTCGAAGCTCAGGGCGTCGAACCGCGCCTGCCGGTTGATGCGGCTGTCGGTGCCGTGGCAATCCCAGATCAGGTCGGGCTTCATGCCCACCACCGAATAGCGCCCGCGCACCTCGCCGCCGGTGACGGATTCGAGCATGAAGCTGTCCTTGCGCGCCTCGGCGAGCTTCAGCATCAGGCTGACCGGCGTGTCGAGGTCGGCGGCCAGCCGCATGTAGACGACCTGATTGCGCCCGACGGACCAACCCGCCTCGAACGCCTCGTATGCGGGGATCAGCGGCACCGGGGGCCCCTTCGGATCAGTGGAACTGCGCGTTGACGGCGGCGACCGCCATCTTGTCGATCGACACCTTGGTCTCGGCGACCAGCGCGGTGGTGAACAGATCAAAGCCGTCCTGGGTGATGCCCTGCGTCACGTCGCCCGCGAACTGGGCCTGCATCTTCACCACGTCGGGGTCGTCGGCCTTCGGCGCGGCGATACTGTCCAGCCGGTAGACATAGCCCGCGCCGGCGTCCTGCATCGACCCCAGATCGCCGGTCGCGGTCAGCTTGAACACGGCCGGCACCAGCCCCTGCGGCGTGCCCTCGATCACATCGCGGCGCGTCATCGGCGCCTCGGTCTCGGGCTTGCCGAAGCTGGCGATGTCGGTGCCGCCCTTGACGGCGGCCGCGATCTCGGTCGCGCGGGCGGCCAGCGCCTTGGCGGTGGCGTCGGCGGTCCAGCCGGTCGTCACCTTGTCGGCAACCTGGTCATAGGGGATCAGCGCGGCGGGCCGCATCTTGTCCAGCCGCAGCGCGGCGATGCCGCCGTCCTTGAGCTGGATCAGCTGCGGGAAGTCGCCATCCTTCGCGGCGGCGGCGGCATCGCGGAACTCGGGGTAGGCCGCCATGCCCGCGCTGTCGCCGGGGGTGAAGTCGATGTTGCCGATCTGCATGTCGGTTTCCTTGGTCAGGTCCTCCAGCGTCGCGCCGCCCGCCAGCTTGTCGTTGATCACCTCGACCTGGTCCGAGATCATCTGGCGTGCCTTCTCGTCCTTCAGGCCCTGCGCAAGCTGATCCCTGGCCTGCTCGAAGGTCGTGGTATGCGCGGCGATGATGCCGTTCATGCGAAAGAGCGCGGGCCCGAGGTTCGACGTCACCGGCCCGGTGACGCCCGGTGCGGTCAGCGCGAAGACCGCGGCGCCCGCGTCCTTGTCGAGCGTGTCCTGCGTCACGTCGCCGAGGTCGACATCGTTCATCTGCAAGCCGCGATCGGCGACCAGTTGCTCAAAGGTCTTGGTGCCCGCGTCGAGTGCCGCCTTGGCGGCCTGCGCCTCGGCCTCGGTCGGGTAGACCAGACGTTCCACCAGCCGCTTTTCGGGCGTCACGAACTGCGCCTTCTTCTGGTCGTAGAGGTCTTGCAGGGTCTTGTCGTCGATGGTGACCTTGGCGGCCAGCATCTCGGGCGTCAGCGAGACATAGGTGATGATCTTGGCATCGGGCGCGGTGAAATCCGCCTTGTGCGCGTCGTAATAGGCGTGCAGGGCCGCGTCGTCGGGCGCCGCGACCGGCGTCGGCAGGTCACCCGCGCCGATCTTCAGCAGCGTGAAGCCGCGCCGCTCGCCCGCATAGGCCACCAGCGCGTCGACAAAGACCTTCGGCGCCGGAACCGCGCCGGTCAGCGCCTGCTGCAACAGCGTGCGCGATTGCTCGATGCGCATCTTCGCCTCGAAGCTTGAAATCGTCAGGCCGTTCTGGCGCAGGGTGAAGGCATAGGTATCCTTGCTGAACTTGCCGTCGACACCCTTGAAGGCGGGCATCGCCTTGATCGCCGCGCGCAGGCCCGCGTTGCCGACCGACACGCGAAGGCGGTCGTTCTCGCTGTCCAGCGCGGCGGTGGTGATCAGCCGGTCGCGCACGCCCTGATCCATGCCGATCTGCAGCGCCTGTTCGGCGGTGAAGGTCTGGCCCAGTTGCGCGCGGTAAGTGTCCAGCTCCTGCTGCAGGGCGCGGGAATAGTCGCCGGTGCCGATCTCCTGATCGCCGACCGTGCCGATCGAGGTCACGCTGCCGCCGAAGTTGGTCACCCCGTAGCCGCCGAGCCCGAAGACCACCGCGCCCAGCATCACCCAGGCCATGATCGCCATGCCGCTCTTGCTTCTCATCGTGCTCCCCGCCCTCGGTCGTCTGCGGCTGCGTGTGTAAGGTGTTGCGCCGGGGCGGGCAAGTCGTCAGATCGTGACGGCCGAGAGGCGGTCGAACAGCGCGCCGATGCCCGCGCGGTCGATGTTGGCGAAGGCGATGCGCAACTGCCGCGCGCCGTCCGGGGCGCCCTCGGGCTGGAACATCGTGCCCGGCAGCATCAGCACGCCCGCGTCCCGCACCAGCCGTTTCGCCAGCGCGTCCGAGGCGATGGCGAACGGATGCTCGACATAGGCGAAGTAGGCGCCGCAGCCCAGCAGGCGCCAGCCGGGCAGGCGCGGAAAGCCCTCAACGATCGCCGCGCGGCGGTCGAGGATTTCCGCGCGTTCGCCCGCCAGCCACTGGCCGAGGTTCTGCATCCCCCACAGCGCGGCGCGCTGGCCCAACTGGTTGGGGCAGATCGCGACGGTATCGAGGAACTTCTCGACCTCGGCCAGCCGTTCGACACTGGCCACCGCCGCGCCGACGCGGTGCCCGGTCAGCCGGTAGGCCTTGGAGAAGGAGTAAAGATGGATCAGCGTGTCATCCCAGTCGGGATCGGCAAAGAGGTCGTGCGGACGGCCGGTGCGGCTGTCGAAATCGCGGTAGGTTTCATCCACGATCAGCGCCAGCCCGCGCGCGCGGCACAGATCGTGGAAGGCGCGCAAGACCTCGGCCGGGTATTCCACCCCGCCGGGGTTGTTCGGGCTGACCAGCACGATCGCCCTAGTCGCCGGGCCGATGAGCCGCTCGGCCGCCGCCGCGTCGGGGATCAGGCTCTCGCCGGTCGGCAGCGGCACCGTCTGCACCCCGGCCATGTCGAGCCACATCTTGTGGTTGAAATACCACGGCGTCGGCAGGATCACCGCATCGCCTTCGCCCGCGATCGTCGCCATGATGGCGCAGAACGCCTGATTGCAGCCCTGGGTTATGGCGACCTGATCCGGCGCGACCTCGCCGCCATAGGCCGCCGACCACTGGCCGGCCAGTTCGGCCCGCAGTTCCGGCATCCCCAGCACCGGGCCATAAAGATGCGCCGCGTCGTCATGCAGCGCGGCCTCGGCGATCGCCTGCCGCAAGGGCAGCGGCGGCGCCTGCACCGGCGCGGCCTGACTGACGTTGATCAGCGGGCGATGGTCGGGAAACACCACCCCGTCGAGCCAGCGCCGCGCCTCCATCACCGGTGGCGGGAAGGTGGCGGCCATGCGGGGGTTCAGGGGGCGGATCATCGGCGGCTCCGGGTGTGGGACGGCGCGACCCTAGCAGCGGCCCCGCCCGGCGAAAAGGCCCCGCCCCCCCTTTCGGTCCGCAAGTATCCTGCGGGGTGATGAGCGCCCGGAAACCCCCCGGTGGGGCGTTTCAGCGAAGAACGCCCGCCCGCATCGGGCGGGCTGGGGGGTGAAAAACCCCGGGCCTTCGGCCGCGGACGGGCGGTCAGCCGCCCCGCGCCCGCTGCAACTGCCGATACTCGCGCCAGACCAGCGCGATGACGATCACGTCGAAGGCCGACAGCCCGATCATCACCAGCGAATGCGACAGCGTGTAGCGGTACATCTGGTAGCCGACAAAGCCCGCCAGCACCGCCATCGAGACCGGATGGGCCCAGCGTCGCTTCGCCAGCAGCGCCACCACCACGCCGAGGTTCAGCACGCCATGCCCGAAGAGGTAGATCGACCAGAACAGGTCGGTGCCGACCGACAAGTCATGCGCGGTGGCCATCAGCCAGTCGGCCAGCGGGTCTTCCGCGCGCCGCGCCAGCAGCCGCCCGGTAAACCGCGCCAGCGGTTCCAGCCAGCCGGCCCAGACCGTGATCTGCAACACCGACGCAAAAAACAACTGCGACGCCCCGATCAGCGCCTGCACCGTCAACCCGACCAGGTAGGAATCGTGCAGGAGGCGCGCGGAGCGGCTGTCGGGCGGGGGTGTCATGGCAGCGGCCTCAGTCCTTGCCGCGGTAGGGTTCCACGTATTGCAGCGCCATGTCCCACGGGAAGAAGATCCACGTGTCCTGGCTGACCTCGGTGATATAGGTATCCACCATCGCCCGCCCCGAGGGCTTGGCGTAGACGGTGGCGAAATGCGCCTTGGGGTAGAGCGCGCGCACCAGTTCCAGCGTCTTGCCGGTATCGACCAGATCGTCGATCACCAGAATGCCGGTGCCGTCGGTGCCCATGATCTCGGCCTGCGGCGCCTTGATGATCCGCGGCGGCGTCTGTTCCTGGTTGTTGTAGGACTTGACCGAGATCGTGTCGACGGTGCGGATGTCCAGCTCGCGCGCCACGATCATCGCGGGGGCCATGCCGCCGCGGGTGATCGCCACCACCGCGCGCCAGGCGCCGTTGTCGGGGCCCTGCCGGTCCAGCCGCCAGGCCAGCGCCCGGCTGTCGCGGTGAATCTGGTCCCAGCTGACGTGGAAGCCCTTCTCATGCGGCAGGCGGTCGGTCATTGGCCTTCTCCCTTGCCGTTGCCGTTGCGGCCGGTGACGGCGTCGATATCGGGCGCGTCCACGGCCTTCATGCCGACAACGTGATAACCGGCATCGACGTGGTGCACCTCGCCGGTGACCGCCGAGCCCAGATCGGACAGCAGGTAAAGCGCGGACTTGCCCACTTCTTCCTGCGTCACGGTGCGGCGCAGCGGCGAGTTCAGCTCGTTCCATTTCAGGATATAGCGGAAATCGCCGATGCCCGAGGCCGCCAGCGTCTTGATCGTGCCCGCCGAGATCGCGTTGACGCGGATGCCATCCTTGCCAAGGTCTTCGGCGAGGTAGCGCACCGACGCCTCCAGCGCGGCCTTGGCAACGCCCATCACGTTGTAATGCGGCATCACCTTCTCGGCGCCGTAATAGGTCAGCGTCAAAAGGCTGCCGCCCTCGGTCATCAGCGCGGCGGCGCGCCGACACACGGCGGTGAAAGAGAACACCGACACATCCATCGTGGTGCGGAAATTCTGGGCCGTGGTATCGACATAGCGGCCGCGCAGTTCGTTCTTGTCGGAAAATCCGATGGCGTGGACGACGAAGTCGATCCGCCCCCAGACCGCTTTCAGCCGGGCAAACAGCGCATCCAGCGAGGCCTCGTCCGAGACATCGCACTCGATCATCTCGGTCGCGCCGATCTGTGCGATCAGCGGCTCGACCCGCTTCTTGAACGGCTCGCCCTGATAGGAAAAGGCCAGTTCCGCGCCGTGCTCGGCGCAGGCACGGGCGATCCCCCAGGCAATGGATTTGTCGTTCGCAAGCCCCATGATCAAGCCGCGCTTGCCGTCCATCAGTCGTGTTGACATGGGATGTTCCTCGCCTGCCTTCTCCTCGTGTGCTTCCGTGTAGGCGATGACGCGCGGCGCATCAAGGGCGGGCGACCGCTTGCACCGGGGCGTGAAACGCGCGATTCCAGCGCGGTCAGCAAAAGGAGTGTGCCGGATGGCGGACAGAAGTGGTATTTTTGCAGGCGACGACCCGTTCGCGATCGCCGCCGCCTGGCTCGCCGAGGCCGAGCCGAAAGAGCCCAACGACGCGAACGCGATCGCGCTCGCCACGGTCGACGCGGCGGGGTTGCCGAACGTGCGGATGGTCCTGCTCAAGGAGATCGAGCCCGACGCCTTCGTGTTCTACACCAACTACGCCAGCGCCAAGGCGCGCGAGATCGAGGCCGCGGGCAAGGCCGCCTTCGTGCTGCACTGGAAATCGCTGCGCCGCCAGATCCGGGTGCGCGGCCTCACCGAGCGCGAGGAGGGACCGCAGGCCGATGCCTATTACGCCTCGCGCTCGCTGAAAAGCCGACTCGGGGCCTGGGCCTCGGCGCAGTCCGAACCGCTGTCGTCGCGCGGGGCGCTGATGGCCGAGGTGGCGCGGATCACCGCGACCAGGGGGCCGAACCCGCCGCGGCCGCCGTTCTGGGGCGGCTTCCGGCTGCGCCCGCTGGAGATCGAATTCTGGGCCGACGGCGCCTTCCGGTTGCACGACCGGTTCCAGTGGCGGCGGGAAACAATTGACTCGGGGTGGGAGATTCGTCGCCTGAACCCATGAATTTCGCGCTTCGTGAAATGCGCGGTCCTCGCGGAGCCAACGATTTGGGCTTGAAATCAGCCGGGCGATGGCCGCAAGTCAGCGGGTGCAAAGTGTCGTTTGGGGAAGCGAATGCTGCGATGAGTGAGGAAGACAAAGCCACGCACACCGTGCATGGTCGGGTGAAATGGTTCGATGTGACCAAGGGTTTCGGCTTCATCGTTGCCGATGATGGCGGCTCGGACATCCTGCTGCACGCCAATGTCCTGCGAAACTACGGGCAGAGTTCGGTGGCGGACGGGGCCGGAATCACGGTCAGCGTCCAGCAGACCCAGCGCGGGGCGCAGGCGGTCGAGGTGATCACCATCGCGCCGCCCGAAGGGGTGGCGCAGACGATGCTCGACGACCTGGGGGGCAATCAGGCCCCGGACCCCAGCACGCAGCCGTTGCAGCCGGCGCGGGTGAAGTGGTTCGACAAGGTTAAGGGCTTTGGGTTCGCCAACGTCTTCGGTACCTCGGAGGACGTGTTCATCCATATCGAGGTGTTGCGCATGTCGGGCTTCGCCGACCTGCAACCGGGCGAGGCGATCTGTCTGCGCATCGTGGATGGCAAGCGCGGCCGGATGGCGACCCAGGTCGCGTCGTGGGAGGCGGCGGCGCGGGAGCGTTCGGCGTGAAGCGTCTTGCGCTGGCCGCGCTGCTGGCATCGCTCGCCGGGGCGGCGCTGGCCGACTGCCGCGACGATCAGGTGGAGTTTCGCGGGCCGGGCAGCGTCGCGCGCTTCACGGTTGAGATCGCCCAGACCGAGGCGCAGCGCGAACAGGGCCTGATGAACCGCACAAGCATGCCCGCCACGGCGGGCATGCTGTTCATCTATGATGCCCCCGTAAATGCGCACTTCTGGATGAAGGACACGCTGATCCCGCTCGACATGATCTTCGTCGATCCGGCGGGTCGCGTCACGCGGGTGCAGGCGAACGCACGCCCCGAAGACCTGAGCATCATCGACGGCGGTCCGAACGTGCAGTTCGTGGTCGAGATCAACGCGGGGCTGGCGGCCAGGCTGGACATTGCGCCGGGTGCCGCGATGCGCAGCCCGCGGGTGCCGCAGGCCGGGGCGGCCTGGCCCTGCACCGCGCCTTAGCCCTTTTCGCCGCGCGCCCGAGCGGCTAGGAAGGGCGCGGCGGAGTGTAGCGCAGTCTGGTAGCGCGCCTGCTTTGGGAGCAGGATGTCGGGGGTTCGAATCCCTCCACTCCGACCACCCCCACCCTAGATGCCATAATGCCACGGCAAGGCCGTTTTGCGTGCCACGCAGGGGATTCGCCTTCGTGGCCGCTTGAACCCTGAGCATGCTTATAATATACCATGCTCATGAAAAACGAAGGTATCGAGAAGTTCGGGCTTTTGCTGCACGATTCGGCGCGCCTGTTGCGCACCCGGTTCGAGGCGCATGGCCGCGCGCTGGGGCTGTCGTCGGCCCAATGGCGGCTTTTGGCGCGGCTCAAGCGGGAAGGGCGCGCGACCCAGGCGCGGCTGGCCGAGTTGATGGAGATCGAGCCGATTTCGGTCTCGCGGCTGGTCACGCGGATGGAGGAAGCGGGCTGGGTCGAACGCCAGCCCGATCCGAACGATCGCCGCATCCGCATCGTGGTGCCGACCGCCCGCACGCTGGACGCGCTGGCCGATATCAGCAGCGTCGCGGCCTCGGTCTATGACGAGGCGATGGCGGGGCTGAGCCAGCCCGAACGCCGGGCGCTGATCGCGGCGCTGACGGTGGTGCTGAACAATCTGTCGGATGCGAAGACCGCTGACGGCGACGCGGCCCGCGCCAAAGAGGATATCGAATGAACGCCGAAAACACGATGAACACCGAAACCGCCGCCCCGGTGGTCGCGCCCGCGCTGCCCAAGCGTCGCGGCCGCCGCGCGCTGCTGATGATCTCGGTGCCCCTGGCGCTGGTGCTGGCGGGCGGCTGGTTCTGGCTGGGCGGCGGGCGCTATGAGGTGACCCAGGACGCCAACCTGCACCAGCCACGGGTGGCGATCTCCGCCAATGTCACGGGTCTGGTGACCCAGGTCGGGTTTACCGACAACCAGCCGGTGAAGACGGGCGACGTGCTGTTCCAGGTCGATCCGGCGCCGTTCAAGCTGACGCTGGCGGCGGCGAATGCGGCGCTGGCGCAGGCGCGCCTGAACGTCGAGCAGATGAAGGTCGCCTATGCCTCGGCCGTCACGCAGGAGAAGGTGGCCGAGGATCAGGTGAGCTACTTCGACAGCGAACTGACCCGGCAGCAGGCGCTGGCCGACAAGGGCGTGGCGGCGACGACCGCGGTGGACGACGCGCGCCATGCCGCCGTGATCGCGCGCGGCCAGCTTGAAACGGCGAAACAGCAGGTCATCAACGCGCTGGCCGCCCTTGGCGGTATGCCTGACATCGCGACCGACAGCCACCCCGCGGTGCTGGCGGCGCTGGCGGCGCGCGACACGGCGCAGTTCAACCTCGACCAGTCCACGCTGCGGGCGCCGGGGGACGGGATCGTCTATCAGGCGGAGTCGTTCAAGCCCGGCCAGTATGTCGTGGCGGGCGCGCCGGTCTTCACGCTGGTGGAAACCGGCAATGTCTGGGTCGAGGCCGACTTCAAGGAAAACCAGTTGACCCATGTCGTGCCGGGCCAGCCGGTGACGGTGACCTTCGACCTTTATCCGGGCCAAACCTTCACCGGCAAGGTCGAGGCGGTCGGGGCGGGGACGGGGGCCGAGTTCGCGCTGATCCCGGCCGAGAACGCCACCGGCAACTGGGTCAAGGTGACCCAGCGCATCCCGCTGCGGATCACCTTGGACATGCCCGCGGGCACGCCGCCGCTGCATTCCGGGATGAGTGCCGACGTCTCGGTCGATACCGGCCGCATCCGGCATCTGAGCGACCTGCTGCCCGCCGCCCTCGTCAACCCGTAAGGCCGCACCGATGAGCCAAGCCGCCCCCTCCGGTGCCACCGAAAAGGTGCATCACCGTGGCCTGATCACCGTCGTGATCATGGCCGCCACCATCATGCAGGTGCTTGACACCACGATCGCCAACGTGGCGCTGCCCGCGATGACGGGCGATCTGGGCGCCAGCCAGGACACCATCACCTGGGTGCTGACCTCCTACATCGTCGCCGCCGCGATCATGACGCCGGTCACCGGCTGGCTGGCGGACCGCTTTGGCCGCAAGGAGGTGTTCGTGGCCTGCATCATCGGCTTCGTCGCCGCCTCGATGCTGTGCGGGCTGGCCTGGAGCATCACCGCGATGGTGGCGTTCCGGCTGTTGCAGGGCGTCTTTGGCGCGGCCATCGTGCCCTTGTCGCAAACCATCCTGCTGGACATCAACCCGCCCGAGAAGTTCGGCCAGGCGATGGCGCTGTGGGGTGCCGGGATCATGGTCGGCCCGATCATCGGCCCGACGCTGGGCGGCTGGCTGACCGAGAATTTCAGTTGGCGCTATGTGTTCTTCATCAACCTGCCGATCGGCATCATCGCGGCGCTGGGGTGCGTGGCGTTCCTGCCGGAAACCGTGCGGCGGTTCCGCAGCTTCGACTTCTTCGGCTTTGCCATGCTGTCGCTCGGGGTCGGCACCCTGCAACTGCTGCTCGACCGCGGCGCGGGCAACGACTGGTTCAATTCCGTCGAGACCTGGGTGGAACTGGGTCTGATGGTGACCGGGCTCTGGGTCTTCATCGTGCATATCCTGACTGCCGAACATCCGTTCATCGACCCGCTCATCTTCACCGACCGGAACTTTGTCACCGGCACGGTGTTCGGCTTTGTCATTGGCCTCGTGCTGTTTTCCAGCCTCGCGCTGTTGCCGCCGATGCTGTCGGTGGTGTTCGGTTATCCCGAGACGACGACGGGTCTGGTGATGGGGCCGCGCGGCATCGGTACGATGATCTCGATGCTGACGGTTGGCCGCCTGGTGCAGAAGATCGACGCGCGCTATCTGGTGATCACCGGGCTGCTGCTGACCTCGGCCTCGTTCTACACGATGTCGGGCTTCACGCCGCAGATGGACAGCTATCCTGTCATCGTCTCGGGGGTCGTGCAGGGCCTTGGCATGGGGCTGGTGTTCGTGCCGCTGTCGACGGTGGCGTTTTCGACCATCGCGGCGCGGTTCCGGGGCGATGCGACCAGCCTGTTCACGCTGGTGCGCAACATCGGGTCGTCGATCGGCATCTCGGTGGTCTCGGTCGTGCTGACGCGCAATATCCAGATCAATCACGCCGAGATGTCGGTGGCGATCAACCCCTACAACGCGGCGCTTTACGCGGTGTCACCGGCGGCGACGGCGGGCAATCCGCTGATGCTGAAGGAACTCGATGGGCTGGTGAACCTGCAGGCGCTGATGGTGTCCTACCTCGACGACTTCAAGATGATGATGATCGTCACGCTCTGCGCCATTCCGCTGGCGGCGCTGTTGCGCAAGCCCAAGGTGAAGCTGAGCGCGGTGGCCGCCGCCGTCGCGATGGAATAAGGCAAGCCGCGGATTTTCCGGATTTCGGCGGGCGCCGTGGCGGCGGGGCCACGCCCCCGCGCGGGCATCCCGCCGCGCCGCAGTTAAGGCGCGCCCTCAACGCCTGTGGATAACTTGCCGTGGCAGAATGGGGATTTCGGCGACCCCGCCCGGTGCTGTCACGAAAGTGAATCACTCCATGCCGCAGACTGGCCGATGGTCAACCTGAAATTTCGGGGGAGAAGTCAAATTTCTCCGTTGACCGACCCCTGCGACTTGCGTCAGGTTGTATGGGCTGACGGCAACGCCACAACATATAGTGGCTCCGGACGCGGGACAGAGTTCAAAGCAGCGATGCGGCCGCGATGCCGCCAAAGGCGGCGCCGATGGGTGTCGCCCTGCCTGTGCTCTTGCCCGTTTCGCGGTCCGGCACAGAAACGGTGGGCCCCTCGGGTCCGGAACAGGGGCAGAGACCATGAAGATCGAGCGCAAATTCACCACCGCGGACGCCGACGCCTACGCCGGCCTCGCGTTCTGCACGACGCTGTCGGAGATTCGCAACCCGGACGGCAAGGTGGTGTTCCGCAACGAGGCCGTCGAGGTGCCCGAGGGCTGGAGCCAGGTCGCCTCGGACGTGCTGGCGCAGAAGTATTTCCGCAAGGCCGGTGTGCCCGCCGTCGCCAAGCGCGTGCGGGAAAAGGACGTGCCCGCGTTCCTGTGGCGGTCTGTCCCCGATGAGGAGGCGCTGGCGAAACTGCCGCAGGATCAACGCTTTGTCGGCGAAAGCTCGGCCAAGCAGGTGTTTGACCGGCTGGCGGGCGCTTGGGCCTATTGGGGCTGGAAGGGCGGCTATTTCACCACCGAAGCCGACGCCCGCGCCTACTACGACGAGATGCGGGTGATGCTGGCGCGCCAGATGGCGGCGCCGAACAGCCCGCAGTGGTTCAACACCGGGCTGCACTGGGCCTATGGCATCGACGGCCCGTCGCAGGGGCACTACTACGTCGATTTCCAGACCGGCACGCTGACCAAATCGGAAAGCGCCTACGAGCATCCGCAACCGCACGCCTGCTTCATCCAGTCGGTGAAGGATGATCTGGTCGGCGACGGCGGCATCATGGACCTGTGGGTCCGCGAGGCGCGGCTGTTCAAATACGGCTCGGGCACCGGCACCAACTTCTCGTCGTTGCGCGGTGCGGGCGAAAAGCTGTCGGGCGGCGGCAAGTCGTCGGGGCTGATGGGGTTCCTGAAAATCGGCGACCGCGCGGCGGGCGCGATCAAGTCGGGCGGCACCACGCGCCGCGCCGCCAAGATGGTGATCTGCGACATGGATCACCCCGACATCGAGGCCTTCATCAACTGGAAGGTCATCGAGGAACAGAAGGTCGCCAGCCTCGTCGCCGGGTCCAAGGCGCATGAACGCGGGCTGAACGAGATTTTCGCCGCCATCGGCCAGTGGGATGGCCTTGCCACCGACGCCGCCGACCCGGCGAAGAACGCGGCGCTGAAGGCGGCGATCCGCGCCGCCAAGAAGGCGATGATCCCGGAAACCTACGTCAAGCGCGTGCTGGATTACGCGGCGCAGGGCTTCGGCTCGATCGAGTTTCCGACCTACGACACCGACTGGGATTCCGAAGCCTACATGACGGTCTCGGGCCAGAACTCCAACAACTCGGTGCGCGTCACCGACGCCTTCCTGAAGGCGGTGAAGGACGACGCCGACTGGGAACTGATCCGCCGCACCGATGGCAAGGTCGCCAAACGGGTGAAGGCGCGCGACCTGTGGCAGCAGATCGGCCACGCCGCCTGGGCCTGCGCCGATCCGGGCATCCAGTTCCACGACACCGTCAACGCCTGGCACACCTGCCCCGAGGATGGCGCGATTCGGGGTTCCAACCCCTGCTCGGAATACATGTTCCTCGACGATACCGCCTGCAACCTGGCCTCGATGAACCTGCTGACCTTCCAGCACGACGGCAAGTTCGACGCCGAGGGCTATGTGCACGCCACCCGGCTCTGGACGATCACGCTGGAAATATCGGTGACGATGGCGCAGTTCCCGTCGAAGGAAATCGCGCAGCTTTCGTATGACTTCCGCACCCTTGGGCTGGGCTATGCCAACATCGGCGGCCTCTTGATGACGATGGGCCTGGGGTATGACAGCGCCGAGGGCCGCGCCCTGTGCGGCGCGCTGACGGCGGTGATGACCGGCGTTTCCTATGCCACCTCGGCCGAGATGGCGGGCGAACTCGGTGCCTTCCCCGGCCATGCCCGCAACGCCGCCCACATGCTGCGGGTGATCCGCAACCACCGCGCCGCGGCCTATGGCAAGACCACCGGCTACGAGGCGCTGGCGGTCAACCCGGTGGCGCTGGATCACGCGAACTGCCCCGACCAGACCCTTGTCGCGCTTGCGAAATCCGCCTGGGACGAGGCACTGAGCCTGGGCGAACAGCACGGCTACCGCAACGCGCAGGTGACGGTGATCGCGCCCACCGGCACCATCGGTCTGGTGATGGACTGCGACACCACCGGCATCGAGCCCGACTTCGCGCTGGTGAAGTTCAAGAAGCTGGCGGGCGGCGGCTACTTCAAGATCATCAACCGCTCGGTGCCCGCCGCGCTGGAAACGCTGGGCTACCGCCCGGCGCAGATCGAGGAAATGATCGCCTACGCGGTCGGCCACGGCAGCTTGGGCAACTGCCCCGGCATCAACCACACCTCGCTGGTCGGGCACGGTTTCGGGGCGGCGGAAATCGAGAAGATCGAGGCCGCGCTGCCCGCCGCCTTCGACATCCGCTTTGTCTTCAACCAGTGGACGCTGGGCGAGAGCTTCTGCCGCGAAACCCTTGGCATCCCTGCCGAAAAACTCGCCGACCCGACGTTCGAACTGCTCCGCCACCTCGGCTTCAGCAAGGCGCAGATCGACGCTGCCAACGACCATGTCTGCGGCACCATGACGCTGGAAGGCGCGCCGTTCCTGAAGCTTGAACACTACGTCGTGTTCGACTGCGCCAACCCCTGCGGCAAGCGCGGCAAGCGCTATCTGGGCGTCGAAAGCCACATCCGCATGATGGCGGCGGCGCAAAGCTTCATCTCGGGCGCGATCTCGAAGACGATCAACATGGCCAATACCGCCACCATCGAGGATTGCCTGGCGGCCTATGCCCTCAGCCACAGCCTCGGGATCAAGGCGAACGCGCTTTATCGCGACGGCTCCAAGCTCAGCCAGCCGCTGGCGTCCTCGCTGGTCGAGGATGACGAGGAGGCCGAAGAGATCCTCGCCACCGGCAGCCAGCAGGAAAAGGCCACCGTGCTGGCCGAGAAGATCGTCGAGCGGATCATCATCAAGGAAATCGTGCGCTCGAACCGCGAAAAGCTGCCGGAACGCCGCAAGGGCTATACGCAAAAGGCCATCGTCGGCGGTCACAAGGTCTATCTGCGCACCGGCGAATACAAGGACGGCACGCTGGGCGAGATCTTCATCGACATGCACAAGGAAGGCGCGGGCTTCCGCGCGATGATGAACAACTTCGCCATCGCCATCAGCGTCGGGCTGCAATACGGCGTGCCGCTTGAAGAATTTGTCGAAGCCTTCACCTTCACCCGGTTCGAGCCGGCGGGCATGGTGCAGGGCAACGACTCGATCAAGAACGCGACCTCGATCCTGGACTACATCTTCCGCGAACTGGCGGTCAGCTACCTCGACCGCACCGATCTGGCGCATGTGAAGCCGGGCGGGCAAAGCTTCGACGACCTCGGTCGCGGCGACGAAGAGGGCAAACGCAACGTCGCCGCCCCGTCGGAGGCCGCGACGAACCGCAGCCTGGAAGTGCTGCGCCAGATCAGCTCCACCGGCTATCTGCGCAAGCGGCTGCCGCAGGAACTGGTGGTGTTGCAGGGCGGCATGAGCGGCGACTCGGTTGCCGCGCTGAACGCCCTGATGCCCGAGATCAGCATGGGCGCTACCGCACTGGCCACCGGCACGGTGACGATCGATGCCCGCATCAAGGCCCGCATCCAGGGCTACGAGGGCGACCCCTGCGGCGAGTGCGGCAACTACACGCTGGTGCGCAACGGCACCTGCATGAAGTGCAACACCTGCGGCGGGACCAGCGGCTGTAGCTGACGGGGCAGGCAAGAAACGACCCACGGGGGGCCCATCATGGCCCCCCGATGCGTTGCGGCGTGCGCCACTTGCCCGATGTGTCCGTTGACACATCGGGCCGCGCCTGCCTGCCCTCTGGCAGGCGCGTTGCCGCGCCAGCCCAGGCAGGCGCGGTCCGATGAACGCGCTCCGCTCCCAGTCGCACCCGACTTGCCCATCGGCCTTCGGCCTGATGGGCAACGGGGCCGGGGCAACTCTCCACTGGAGAGTTACCTTGACGGCCCCGAAGCACCGGAACCTATAGCTGGATCAGCGCCAGTGCCACCACCCCCGCGACCACGCAGTAGATCGCGAAGGGGGTCAGGGTACGCGTCTCGAAGTAGCGCACGAGGAAGCGGACCGAAGCCCAGGCCGATCCGGCGGCGCAAAGCGCGCCGATGAGGGCCGGGCCGAGGCCCGCGCCATGCAGGACCAGCGCCGGAAGCTTCAGCAGGGCCGCGGCAAAGATGATCGGCGTGGCGAGCAGGAAGGAGTAGCGCACCGCGTTTTCGTGGCTCAGGCCCGACAGCAGGCCGCCCGTCATCGTCACCCCGGTGCGCGAGAAGCCGGGGATCAGCGCCAGCGCCTGCGCGCCCCCGATCGCCAGCGCCTGACCCCATCCCAGGCGGGCGAGCTGCGCGTCGTCGTGCGGGCCCTCGGCCACCGTCCGGTCGCGCAGCCGTTCCGCCGCTAGCAGCACCCCGCCGTTCAGGATCAGCGCCACGGCCACCACCGAGGCATTGGCGAAAAGCGCCTGAAGCCGGTGTTCCAGCGCCAGGCCCAGCAGGCCCGCGGGCACCGTACTGGCGATCAAGAGCCAGCCCAGCCGGGCCTCGACATCGCCGGGCGCGATCCGCCGCGCGCCGGCGGAGCGCCGGAGGCCACCAAGAATGCGCCCCCAGTCGCGCCAGAAGAACGCCAGCAGCACGAGGGCGGTGGCGAAATGGGTCAGCACGAGGAACGACAGGAAGGCATCGGACCCGCGGTCGAGGTTCCAGTGCAGAACCGCCGGAAGCAGCACGGTATGACCAAGGCTGGAAATCGGGAAAAGCTCGGCGACGCCCTGAAAGATGCCGAGGATGACGGCCTGAAGGTATGAAATCATGGGGAGACTTTCCGCGCTGGGGTTCCGGGCGGCCGTGCCGCACCGCTTCGATGGCGGCACGGGCGCGATTCGCCTACCGCGAAACGGCGGGCGCGGGACGGCTCGCGCGAATGTGCAGGGGGGGCGGGCCCCGCGCCTAACCCGGCACGATCAGCACGCGGATATCGTCGGGCCCGGTGGGGCTCGCGATGGCGGCGGCGGCCTCGGCCAGCGCGATCGTGCGGCTGATCAGCGGGGCCACGGCGATGCGGCCGCTCGCGATCATCTCGGCGGCACGGCCGTGGGTGAAGGGGTTGAGGAAGGCGTGCAACAGGTCGATCTCGCGGAACAAGAGGTCGAAGGGCTGGATGCCGACCGTGACGCCCTGCGGCAGCACGCCCATCACCACGATGCGCCCGCCGCGCCGCGTCAGGCTCGGCGCCATCGCGACCGTTTCGGGCACGCCCGCGCATTCGATCGTCAGGTCGGCGCCTTCGGGCCAGATCGCGCGGGCCGTTTCAGCCGTTGGCGCGGTGGCGGTGGCACCCAGATCCTCGGCCAGTCGCCGTTTGGTGGCGGATCGCGTGACCAGCAGCGTCTCGGCGCCCGCCAGCCGCGCCAGTTGCAGCGTCAAAAGCCCGATGACGCCACCGCCGAGGATGGTGACGCGCTCGCCCGCCCGCGGCGCGCCCTTGTCGACGGCGTGGAGGCAGCAGGCCAGCGGCTCGCAGAGCGCGCCGTGAGCCGGGTTCAGCGTGGCGGGCAGGGCGAAGGCGCGGTGCGCCGGGATCGCCACCTGTTCGGCAAAGCCGCCGTCGCGGTGGATGCCGATTGCCGACAGCCGCTCACAGAGGTTGACGCGGCCGCGCAGGCATTGCGGGCAGGTGCCGCAGGCGATGTTGGGGTCGCAGGTGACGCGGGTGCCGATCGCAAGGCCGGTGACGCCCGCGCCCAAAGCGGTGACGAGGCCCGAGAATTCATGCCCCAGCGTCACCGGCGGGGTGCAGGGAAACTCGCCGCGGTAGAGGTGGCGGTCGGTGCCGCAGATGCCCGCCGCCTCGATCCGCACCAGCACCTCGCCGGGGGCGGGGGCGGGGT
>NZ_CBAICG010000062.1:0-17284 GCF_964715405.1 Solirhodobacter sp.
GCGACATGCGCCGGATCAGGTTCAAAAGTTCCATGTTGATCACTCCATTGTCCCCCGCGGCCAGATGCCTTGGCGGGAGGGTCACATGGGTCAATTCTCAATGGAAATTACGTGCCCAAGTGGGTCACTTCTGGGTGCAAATCAACAGCAAGGTGAACGCGGCCGATTTCTTCTCGAACCATCCCTTCCACATCCGGATCGAGCAGTTCTCGCGCAATGTGATCTTCACCGCGCGGGAGGGCGAACGCCATGACACGAAGTGGTTCTATGAACGGTCGCGGGGGCAGTTCATCAACGCGCGCGCCCGCCTGACAGCCGCCCAACAGAAGAAGTTCGATCTCGAATTCCCGAAATCGCAGCTTTTCAGCAAGACAGACCTCGCCAAGTTCGAGTTTTCGGCGGCGGGCCAACCGCATGTCGTCTCGCGCGGAGCGCAGAAGAACTTCGCCGAATTCGCGAAGGACATCGGCGAAGCTTGGTCCAAGAGCGATGCCAGATATGACGAGCTCTGGTACAGGCGGCTGATCTCGAAGGCGATCATTTTCCGTTGGCTCGAAATCGAAGTTCCGAAGCAGCCATGGTACGAGGGTGGCTACCGCGCCAACATCGTCACCTACGCCATGGCAAAGGTGTTCCACGATGCCAACAGCGAGAAGCAGGTCCTGGACCTGGACGCGATCTGGCGGCGGCAATCTGTTCCTGACGCACTTCAGCGCGCCCTGCTTCTCGCCGCGGCAGAGGCACACGACGTCATAACCCATCCGCCGGCGGGTGTACGCAACATGTCGGAATGGGCGAAGCAGCAGGCATGCTGGAACGGGATGAAGGGCCGGGCGCTGAACTATGACGATGACTTGGAGACCTGCCTGACTTTGGTGGATACGGCACGGACAGCAAGACGCGACGAGAAGGCAAAGAAGACTATGACCGAGGGCATCAATGCCCAGTCGGAAGTCGTGACGCTGGGTGCGGAGTTCTGGAAGGAGGTCCTCACCTGGGGGCGAGAGCGGAAACGCCTTACGCCGAAGGACATGCAGATCCTCGAAATCTGCGCCTCCATGCCGCGCCGGATTCCTTCCGACCTGCAAGCCCGCCACGCCCTCGACACGCTCGGACGCATGCGGGATCAGGGGTTTGGCGAGGCATAGGCTGCGCCCCGCCCCCCTGGCATGGTTCCTCCCCGTCCCCAAACGTATGCGGGGGGGCGCAGCGCGGCATTTCGCTAGCGACTGGCTTCTTCACCGGGGAATCCACCTGGAATCCACCTCGTGGGGATCGGTGAACAAATCAACGTAAAATCAGTGCGTTACGAAATCACGATCTGGCCAGGGTGGATTCCCGGTGGGAATCCAGGGAATCCACCTTCGGGGAAGCCAGGGGACGGGAATCCACCTTGGCCAGAAGCCACCCCAGGAAGCCACTTTGCCGGGAACACGCTGAACCCACCCCTGTTTTCTGATGGACAAAGCTGCGGGCTCAAGGCTGGCACCATTTCGGCTGATATCTGTTGCGCAGGCTGTTCGAACGCTGGCGGCGGGTCTGACGGGGCCGCTGGCGTGTCAGGTCCACGGCTGGTAGCCTTGGCCCATGTCCGAAGACTGGCAACACATCGAGATCAACGATCACGGAACCATCGTCGTCCTGCGTCCGATTTCGGACGAGGGGCGGACATCGTTCGAAGAGAATGTCGGCGAGCCGGAACCGGGCGGGATCTACACCTGCGAGCCGCGCATGGCGCAGGACATCCTGCAGGCGGCCGCCCGCGATCTGCTGTCGTGGCAATGAACAACCGCCGCCCGGTCGGGGCGGCGGCGCGGTTCGGGGATCAGTGAAGGTTCAGGCGACCGGCAGCTTGTAGACCGTCCCCCTGCCCTCGACCTTTTCGGCGGTGATGGGCAGGCCCAGCTTCTTCTTCAGCGCCCCGGAAATGAACCCCCTCGCGGTGTGCGCTTGCCACGAAGTCGCCTCGACCATCTCGGCGATGGTGACGCCCTCGGAACGCTGGAGCATGGCGATGATCTGGGCCTGCTTCGTGCCTGCGCGGATGGTGACAGGTTTCGCGGTGTCGGCGTCGTCGGGGGTCGGTGCCGGCTGCGGCTTCGGTTTCGCCTTCCGCGCGCAGGCAACGGCGATGGCCACAACCGGCTCGATCCCGATGGCCTCGAGCCCGGCCTCGGTGGCGATCAGCGTGGTGCCGTGGCCGTCGCCGGTCTCGCGCCAGAGCGGCTCGCCGCGGCGCTGGTTGGCCTCGACCTCCTCGAGCCAGCCGCGGGCGAGCATCTTGCCGACGACCATCTTGGCGGCGGCGCCAGCCAACCCATCGGGCAGCGGCAGCGCGAGGCTGCCGGGGCGCTGGGCCGCGCGGGAGAGGATCAGCGACTGGGTTGCACTCACGGCGGTCATGCGCGGTCCTCCGCGATGACGTCGGGCTGCATGTCCGCGGGGGTGGGCTCGGTGTGGGTGGCCCTGTAGCCGCCCGTCACGAAGAGGTAGTTGTCGTTGTGATCGGTGTCGGCGAGGAAGGTTTCCGCCGCGCGCAGGGCGGCCTCTTCGGAGGCAGCCTCGACCACCACGCGGTGGGTCAGGGTCTCGATCAGCATCACGGTGAACTTGGGCATCAGGGGCTCCGGTTCGCGGGGCCGCGGCGTGCGGCGCCTTCTACGGAGACGAGCCCCGCCATCGGGCGGGGCCGGACTGGCGCGGGACTCCGCGTCAGGCGGCGTGTTCGCCTTCCTTGAAGGCGCTGTCGGTGATCTGGCGCAGCAGGCCCGCGTAGTGGTTCAGCATGCCGACATGCCCCCAATGGATCTCGTCCGGGTGGGTCTCGAAATGGTCGTCGCTGAGGGCCTTCAGCCGCTCCAGCATTCCGTCGATCTCGGCCTTGGCGGCGATGAAGGCGTCGAGGGCCTGGTCGTTGGGTTGCACGGCGCGGCGGCTGGTCATGGCGGGGTCCCTTGGGTGAGTTGCATCGTTTCCGTGCGACCAGCGTCGCTCTGTGGCGGACCACAATCAACTGAAACCCATGCAATATCATCGCTTTGATCGGAACGGGTGGCGCCATGAAGGGCATGAGCGAGCGGGAGTATGCGGCCCGTTCCGGGCTCTCCCGCGGCGGGGTGCAGAAGGCGCGCAAGAACCAGCGCCTGGTCGTTCACGACGACGGATCGATCAACGCAGCCGCCTCGGATGCGCGGCGGGCAGAGACGACCGACCCTGACCAACAGCGCCGAAGCTTGGGCGGCGACGGCATGGCGAGCGGCCCCGGCGAGACCTCGTCCTACCTGAAGGCCCGGACGGCGCTGGCGGTCTACCAGGCGCAAGAGCGCCAGCTGTCGATCCAGAAGAAGAAGGGTGCGCTGGTGGATCGCGCGCGGGCCGAGGCGTTGGTGTTTCGCCTCGCGCGGCAAGAGCGGGATGTCTGGGTGACCTGGCCCGGACGGGTGGCGGCCCTGATGGCCGCGCAGATCGTGGCGGAGGTCGAACGGCAATCCGGGGCATCGGTGATGATCGAGACCGCGATCCTGCAGAGGGTGCTGGAAGCCCATGTCCGCGAACAGATCGACGCCCTCGCCGACCTCCGGGTCTCTGTCGGGTATGATGAGGATCAGACAGCCGATCTCGACCTCGGCTTGGACGGCGCCGATGACATTCTCCGGGTCTGGCGGCGCGGGATGCGCCCCGATCTGAACCTGACGGTGTTCGAATGGGCCGACCAGCACCGCTGGCTGTCGTCACGCGCCTCGGCCGAACAGAGGCAGTATCGCACCGCGCGGCTCTGTCAGACGAAGCAGGCTGACTGTTCCTGCGCCGTCCGGACCGCCGGAACTCCGGCAAAACTCGCTGAATCGCAAGATTGTCCCCCTGCAATTCGACACGGTGAAGGCCGGAATTCACCTTTCCCGGACAGACGGGTCAAATCCAACAATGCTTCGCGCGAGGTCGCAAACCGATCAGACGCAGGCCCGGCCCTGATGAGACCCTCGGCCCATCGGGCCACTCGGCCCCCCCAGGGAGGATGCAATGCCCCTAGACATGGCGCGGTTCGCCGCCGGGCTGCGGCCCGAGGACGTTCCCAAGGATGTGCTGCGCATCCTGCGTCGCAGTTTCGTCGACACCATGGGCGTCGCGGCGATCGGGTCCACCACCGATCTTTCGCAAATCGCGCGAAAGGGTGCACTTGCGCTTTTTGGCACGGGAACGGCCGGATCCGCGCGCATGCTGATGGACGGGCGCCGCGTGTCGCCTGCCGGGGCGGCAATGGCGGGGGCCTTCACCATTGATGCCGTCGATGCCCACGACACGAACAGCCATACCAAGGGCCATGCGGGCTCGGCGATCTTCCCGGCGCTGCTCGCGGTCGCCGAGGCCAGACCGGGCCTCACCGGGGCCGAATTCGCGGCCCACCTCGCCACCGCCTATGAGGTCAGCTACCGCGCGGGTCTGGTCCAGCACGCAACCTGCGCCGATTATCACACCTCGGGCGCCTGGACGGCGGTGGGCGTCGCTGCCGCTGTCGCGCGCATGCTGGACTGCGACGCCGAACACATCCGCCATGCGGCGGGCATTGGCGAATACCACGGGCCGCGCAGCCAGATGATGCGCTGCATCGACCATCCCACGATGGTACGTGACGGCGTCGGCTGGGGCGCGCCCTCGGGCGTCGTCGCCGCATTCCTTGCCGAAGCAGGCTTCACCGGCGCCCCCGCGCTTACCTGCGAAGGCGAGGACGCCGCCCCCTTTTGGGCCGACCTCGGCACAGCGTGGCGCACGGTCGAGCAAACCGATTACAAACCCTATCCCTGCTGTCGCTGGGCCCATCCCGCGATTGACGCTGTCGCCGACCTCATGGCCCGCCACGGCCTGACCCACCGGGAAATCGCCGAGGTGCGCATCCGCACCTTCCACAATGCGACACGCCTTGCAGGCTACGAACCCAAAACTCTCGATGAATTCTCGTACGCCATCGCGTTCCCGGTCGCGGCCATGATTGTCCGGGGGCACCTTGGCGTCACGGAACTGGCCCCGGAAGCCTTGCAAGACCCGGATATCCTCCGCATCAGTCGCGCGACCACGCTGATCGATGATGACGAGATGACGCGCATCAGCGTGGGCAAGCGTTGGGCGCAGGTCACGCTGGTCGCCAACGACGGCCGCATCTTCGCCGACGCCGCCCGGAGCCCACGCGGCGGGACTGATGCGCCGATGTCGGATGCCGAAATCCTGCAGAAATTCCATGCGTTCGCCGACCCGGTCATCGGCATGGCCCGTGCGGCGCGCCTCGCCGAGCTTTCGGCAAACTTCGACAGCCTTGACAGCGTCGGCTTTGCCACCTTGCTTGACCTATGTCTCGCGCCGCCCTCAGAGCCGCGCTGAACACGTTGGGGCCGGGTTTGTGACCCCTGAAGCATGGCGCGGCGCGGGCGCGGAGCGTCCAACGCCTCATCTGAACGTCTTCCCAGACGCCCCGGGCCTCGTCAAACGGTCAGATAGCCGCCGTCAACGAAGATCGTCGTGCCGGTGATATAGGCCGACGCCTCCGAGGCGAGGAACACCGCCGCCGCGGCGACCTCTTCGGGCCGCCCCATCCGCCCCATCGGGATATGGGCCAGTGACTGGCGGCGGCTGTCCGCGTGACCCGGGTCGCCGCCCCGCGTCATCGGGGTGTCGGTGAACCCCGGCGCCAGCGCATTGACCCGCACGCCGAAGGGCGCAAGGTCCAGCGCCATCGCCTTCACCAGCATCTTCGCCCCGCCCTTGGAGGCGACATAGGCCGCGCAGTTCCGCTGTGCGACCTCGCTGACCTGCGAAGTGACCAGCGTGATCGACCCGGCCCGCCGCACCACCATCCGCCGCGCCGCCGTCGCCGCGAACAGGAAGGCGCCGGTCAGGTTGGTCCCGATCACCGCCTCCCAATCCGCCAGCGTGATCTCATGCGCCAACGCCGCCGGGCCGCCGATCCCGGCCGAGGAGATCGCGATATCCACCCGACCGAACCGCGCCTCGGCCCGCGCGAACAGCGCCTCGTTCGCCGCGGCATCCCGCACGTCGCACGCCATCGCCTCGATCCCCGGCCCGAGGCCCCGCGCGGTTTCGGCCGCGCCGTCCTCGCTCAGGTCCGCCAGCACCAGATCGGCCCCGACGGCGGCCAACGCCCGCGCGATGGCCTGCCCGATTCCGCTGCCGGCGCCGGCCACCACCGCCACCCGCCCCGCCAGCGCATCGCTTGCCCAGGGTCCGGTCACAGCATCCCCTCCCGCTTCAGCATGTCCAGGCTTTCGTCGAAGGCCGCAACCGTCCCGGCGATGTCGTCCGGCGCATGGGCGGCCGACAACAGCCCGCCCGGCCAGCCGCTCAGGTCCACCCCGTTCACCAGCATCGCCAGCCGCAACAGTCGCGCCAGCCCGGGCGGCTGCGCCTGCAACCCGGCCCGGCCCAGTCGCCGCGCGTCGAACGGCGCATCGGCGAGGTCTTGCGCCAGGCAGAGGTGAAAGGCCGAGGACTCGCCATAGACCTGCCACGGCACCCGGCGCGCCGCCAGCACCCCGGCCAGCCCTTGCCGCAGGTCGGCCGCCAACGTATCCGCCACCCGGTTCGGCGCCCCGTCGCGGATCGCCGCCAGCGTTGCCACTCCTGCCGCCGCCGAGGCTGGCGCCGCGTTGAACGTGCCCGGATGGTAGATCTTCTGCCGCCCGGCCTTCTCCGCCGCCTCGAAATCCAGCCCGTCGAGAATCTCCGCCCGGCCCGCCACCGCACCCCCGGGTTGCCCCCCCGCGACGATCTTCGCCAGCGTCGTCAGGTCCGGCAGGATGCCCGTCTTCTCCTGCACCCCGCCCGGCGCCACGCGAAATCCGGTGATGACCTCGTCAAAGATCAGCACTGTCCCGCTCTGCCGCGTCCAGTCCCTCAACCGCGCCAGAAACCCGGTGGCAAGCGGCACCTTCCCCGTGCTGGCGCCCAGCGGCTCAAGGATCACCGCCGCGAAATCCCTCGTGCGCAGCGCCGCCTCCACCCCCGCTTCGTCATAGGGGTCAATCGCCAGGCTCTGCGCCGCCACTGCCGCGGGCACACCGATCACCGTGCCGCCGTTGAAATGCGAGGCATAGCCCACGGTCATGTCGTCCTGCCAGCCGTGGTAATGCGCGTGGAACCGCAAGAGCCGGTCGCGCCCGGTAAAGGCCCGCGCCAACCGCACCGCCATCTGCGTCGCCTCCGACCCGGAGGAATGAAAGCGCACCTTCTCGGCCGAGGGCACCATCGCCGTGATCGCCTCGGCCCAGGCAATCTCGGCCTCGTGGCAGGCCGCGAAATGGGTGCCACGCGCCATCTGGTCCGCCACCGCCTGCATGACGGCGGACGGGTTGTGGCCCAGAAGCAGCGCGCCGTGGCCGCCGAAATAGTCGATGTAGCGGTTCCCGTCCGCGTCCCACTTGTGGGCGCCCTCGGCCCGCGTGACGTAAAGCGGATGCGGCGTCAGGTGGCGCGAGTCATGCACGATCCCGCTGGGCAGCACGGCGCGCGCCCGCGCCGCAAGCGCCGCCGACCGGGCGGTTCGCGTGGCATAAAGGGTCTCGATCGTGCTGAAGGACATCCCGCCGCCCTCGTTGGGAACCAAGGCGAGCAGAAGACGCGCCCCGCCCGGAAGTCACGCGATTTTTCCGGGGTCTGAGGCTTGGAAACCCGTGGCGTATCGAACGTCTGTCCCGCGACATGCGCTCCTGCCCCAGAGTTTGCGGCACGATGACCCCGAAAAATTTGCCCTGATTCAACCGCTGCGCCCCGGCCACCCCCGTTGCGATGCGGCCGCAATCGCGTAGCGTCGGCACGTCTGGCCCCGCTCCGAGAGGTTCCCGTGTCCCGCACCTTCGTCGCCGCCGCTGCCCAGCTTGGCCCAATCGGCCGGCACGAGGGCCGCGCCCCGGTCGTGGCCCGCATGATCGCGCTCCTGCACGAGGCGAAGGCGCGCGGCGTGACCTTCGTCACCTTCCCCGAAATGGCGCTGACCACCTTCTTTCCGCGCTGGCACATCGAAGACGCCGCCGAGGTGTTTGCCTATTTCGAGGCCGAAATGCCCGGCCCCGAAACGCGGCCGCTATTCGACACCGCCCGCGATCTGGGCATCGGCTTCTATCTCGGCTACTGTGAACTGATCCCCGGCCGCACCGGCGCCGCGCACCTCGGTTACAACACGGCGATCTTTGTGGACCCGTCCGGCAGGATCGTCGGCAAATACCGCAAGGTCCACGTTCCCGGCAACGCGACCCCCGATCCGACGCTGAAACTCCAGCACCTGGAGCCGTGGTATTTCGACGATGGCGACCTCGGCTTTCCCACCTTCGACGCGATGGGCGGCAAGGTCGGCATGCTGATCTGCAACGACCGCCGCTGGCCCGAAAGCTGGCGGATGATGGGGCTGGGCGGCGCCGAGTTCGTGTGTCTGGGCTACAACTCGCCCTCGCAACTGCCCGACAACCCCAAGCAGAACGCGCTGCGCAAGATGCACCACCTGCTGCCGATGCAGTCCGCCGCCTATCAGAACGGTCTCTGGATCGTCGCCACCGCCAAGGCGGGCACCGAAGAGGGCTGCCACATGATGGGCCATTCCTGCGTCATCGCCCCCTCGGGCGAGGTCGTCGCGCTGTCGTCAACGGACGAGGACGAGCTTCTGACCTACCGCATCGACCTTGATGCCACCGCCGAATACAAACGCTTCTTCGATTTCAAGACCTACCGCCGCCCCGCAGCCTACGGCCTCATCACCGAACCCCACACCTGAGGATCGCCCATGACCGCCCCCACCCGCGATTTCCTCGGCTACGCAGGAACCCTGCCCGCCGCGAACTGGCCGGGCGGCGCCCGGATCGCCGTGAACTTCTGCCTGAACTACGAAGAGGGCGGCGAGCTTTGCATCCTGAACGGCGATGACCGGTCCGAGGTGCGCATCTCCGACGTCGCCGTGGAAACCCGGATCGGTGCGCGCGACCTGAACATCGAATCGAGCTACGAATACGGGTCGCGCGTGGGCTATTGGCGGCTGATGCGCGCCTTTACCGATCGGGGCCTGCCCTGCACCGTCAACCTTGTCGGCCGCGCCGCCGAGGCGAACCCCGTCGCCATCGCCGAGATGGTCAAGGCGGGGTTCGACCTGCAACTGCACGGCTGGCGCTGGATCGACCACGAGACGCTGACCGAGGCCGAGGAACGCGACCACATCCGCCGCCAGATCGCGCTGGCCACCCGTCTCTCGGGCACCGCGCCCCTCGGCTATTACGCGGGCATGCCGTCGATGAACACGCGCCGCCTGCTGATCGAGGAAGGCGGCTTCCTTTATGATTCCGACGTCTACAACGACGATCTGCCCTACTGGTCGCCCGACCATCCGGGCCACCTGCTCATGCCCTATTCGCTAGATACCAACGACAGCCGCTTCGGCCGGGCCGACCGCTGCTATCAGGTCGGCGGCGAGTTCGTGGACTACATCACCGACAGTTTCGACCTGCTTTATGCCGAGGGCGCGGCCCGGCCGCAGATGATGACGGTGGGCCTGCATGCCCGCCTGCTCGGCCGCCCCGGCCGGATCGGCGCGCTGCACCGCATCCTCGATCACATGCTGGCCCACGAAGGGGTCTGGATCTGCCGCCGTGGCGACCTCGCCCGCCACTGGGCAACCGGGCATCCCGACCCGCGCGTGAGGGGCTGAGCGACGGCGGCGCCTTACGCCCCGAACCCCAGAACGAACGCCACCAGCAGCGCGGCCCCCAGCCCAAGGTCGCCCATGTCCAGCGCCTCGTCGGGGTTGTGGCTGCCGTTCGCGTTCCGCACGAAGACCATCGCCGACGGCAGACCCGCCGCCGCGAACACCGCCGTATCATGCCCCGCCCCGCTGGAAATCGGCCCCGCCGGAACCCCCAACCTATCCGCCGCCGCCTGAAGCTGCGCCTGTAACCCCGCGTCCATCCGCGCCGGGGCCCAGTCGAACCCCGCACCCAGATCGAACCGCACCCGCCGCCGCGCCGCGATCCCGTCCACCGCCGCCCGCACCTCGCGCTCCAGCCGCGCCAGCACGTCAGGATGTTCGCAGCGCACGTCGAGCGAGAACCCCACCTCGCCCAGCACCCGGCTGCCGCCGTGCTGCGTCGGATCGGACTCGATCCGCCCGAAGGTGATCGTCAGCTCCTGCCCCTCGGCCTCCAGCCGGTTCCAGATCGCCTCGGTCGCCTGCACCAGATCGGCAAACCCCAGCACCGCATCCGCGCGCGAAAACCGCGGCTCTGCCCCGGAATGGGCATAGGCCCCGAACACCTTCGCCTTGGGATACCGCCATCCGCCGTTCATCGCGGTAACAATGCCCACCGGCTGCCCCCGCGCGATCAGCCGTGGCCCCTGCTCGATGTGCAGTTCCACAAAGGCGGCGATCCGCTCCGGCGCGATCTGCGCCTCACCCCGGCCCACGGCATCCGGGTCGAAGCCCAGATCGCGCATATGCTCGGCCAGCGTCCGCCCGGTGTCGGCCCGCCGCACCTCCAGCGCCGCCGCAGGCAGCCGCCCCAGCGCCGCCTCGGCCCCCGGATAGGACAGCGGAAACCACACCGCCTCTTCTGCCCGCGTCGCCATCACCACCAGATCGCGTGCCGTCCCCACGCCGCGCCGCGCCAGTTCCGCCATCACCGCGTCGCCCGCCACGACCCCGGCCGCACCGTCGAAATTGCCCCCATGCGGCACGCTGTCAAGATGCGAGCCGATCACCAGAGCGGGCAGCGCCCGGTCGCGCCCCGGCCGGGTCAGGTAGAGGTTGCCCGCCGCGTCGATCCGCTCCTCAGCCCCAAGCGCGCGCCCGACATCGCGCAGGATGTCGTGCGCCCGCTGCTCGCCCGGACCATAGGACTTGCGCGTGACGCCCGGCGGATCAAGACTCGCCGCCCGGATCTCGTCCAGCAGCGCGCTGGCGAAGGCGGTCATTTCGGCCAGCCCCTCCACCCCTCAACCCAGCCCCAGACGGGTGCGCAACTCCCGCGCCGACAGCGGCGTGGCACCCTGCGCGGCCATCACGCGCGCCGCCTCCTCTACCAGCCGGGCGTTGGGCACCGGCACCCCGTCCAGCGTCGGGTGATCCTCGATCCCGGTGCGCAAGCCGCCGCCCCGCTCCACGATCAGCGGCGCAATGGCCCGGTGCGCCGCCTCGCCTTTGGAGCTTGCGCCCCAATCGACGCCCTCGGGCAACAGGTCCAGCATCGCCGCCAACGCCGCAGGCCGGGCGGGCGCGCCCCAGATCACGCCAAAGCCGATGCAGAAGGGCGTATGCCCCGGCACCGCCCCCCGCGCCCGCATCTGGGCCGCCAACGCCATCTGGCCAAGGTCGAAGACGGTCAGTTCCGGCAGCACCCGCGTCGGGCGCAGAAGCTCCGCAATGCGATAGAGCATGTCGGTCGGCGACAGGTAGACATCGCCGCCGTGACCATAGGAAAAGCTGCCGCAGTCGAGCCCGGTCAGGTCAGCGCCCGCAGGCACCAGATGCGCGATCCGGGCCTCGGGTGGCAGGATCGCCGCCGCATCCGCCGGGGCAATGGCGGGCGCGGTCAGCGCCACCGGCAACGTGCCCCCGCCCCCGCTCGACAGATGCACCAGCACATCGGCGTCCTGTTCGCGGATGCGCGCGACCACCTCGGCATACAGCGCCGGATCGTTCGACGATCGCCCCGTGCCCGGATCGCGCACATGGCAATGCACCACCGCCGCCCCTGCCCGCGCCGCCGCACAGGCATCCGCCGCGATCTCGGCGGGCGTGATCGCCACATAAGGCGTGGCATCGCGCCCGATGACGCTGCCGTTCACCGCGCAGGTGATCCAGCGCGCCATCACGCCCCCCGTCCGCGGCGCAGCAGCGCGCCGTGGCCCACGGCGCCCGCCTCGATGTGGCCGTCGCGCGCAACGATGCGCCCGCGGCTGACCGTCAGAACCGGCGCCCCACGCATCGCCATCCCCTCCCAGGGTGTGAAATCCACCTTGCTCAACATATCCTCCTGCCGCACGGTCCAGCGCGCCTCGGGATTCCACAGCACCAGATCCGCGTCCGCCCCCACCCGCAGCGCCCCCTTGCGCGGCGCAAGGCCGAACAGCGCCGCCGGGGCTTCCGCCGTCAGTTCCACGAACCGGCGCAGCGTGATCCGCCCCGCCATCACGCCTTCCGAAAACAGGATCGGCAGCAGCGTCTGCAACCCCGGCATCCCCCCCGAAAATGCGGTGTAGGGCCCCACCCCCGTCGCCCGCGCCCGCGCAATCTGCGCCAGCCGGTTCTGCGGCGAGTGGTCCGAAGACCAGACCGCCAGCCGCCCGTCGGCCAGCGCCTGCCACAGCGCCACCTGATCCGCCGCCGTCCGCAGCGCGGGCGAGACGATGAACTTCGCCCCCTCGAACCCCGGCCGCTCCAGATCGGCGGCGGTGAAGGTCAGGTAATGCGGGCAGGTCTCGCCCGAGATTGCCGCGCCCCGCGCCGCCGCCTCGGCCAGCGCCGCGACCGCCAGCGCGCCCGAGACATGGAACACATGCACCCGCGCCCCGGTCGCCTTCGCATAGGTGCCGATGCGGTGGATCATCTCGGCCTCCACCTCGATCGGCCGGATCGCGGCCTGCGCGGCAAGCCCGTTCCGCCCCGCCGCCGCCTCGCGCGCCGCGAAGAACCGGATCAGCGCGTCATCCTCGGCGTGGACAAGGCACAAAAGCCCCAGCCGCGCCGCCGCCGCCATGATCGCCAGCACCTCGCCATCGCCCAGCGCATAGCACGCGTAGGTCGTGAATAGCTTCAACGAGGTGAAACCCTGCTCCGCCAGCCGTGGCAAGACCTCCGCCAGAAACGCCGGATCGGCCTTGCCCAGTTGCAGGTGCACGCCGTAATCGACCACCGCCCGCCCCTCGGCCTGCGCCAGATAGTCCGCCAGCACCGCGTCCGGCGCCTCGTCCACCCCGCACATCGAATGCGCGATCACCGTGGTCGTGCCGCCCGCCGCCGCCGCGCTGGTGGCCGAGGTGAAGTCGTCCGGGCAGGGCGTTTCGCCCGCAATCGCCCGCTGCGCGATGTGGCAGTGGCTGTCGATCCCGCCCGGCAGCAGGATCAGGCCGCGCCCGTCTACCTCTTCCCGCCCCGCAGGCAGGCCCTCGCCGATGGCCGCAATCCGGCCGCCGGTGACCGAAAGATCGCCCGTCACCTCGCCCCCCGGCGTCACCATTCGCGCAGCCCGGATCACCAGATCGGACACCGTCATCACCTCCCCCACCTGCCGTCCCCGGCACTCTAGCCCCCACCTCCGCCCGCACCGCACAATTTTTTCCGGCCCATCGGTCCGGGAAATTTGTGACTGCCCCGCGGCCGCATTGGATAGATTTGGCCCATCCATATTGCCCGGAGGCCCCGATGACCGCTTCGCCCCATTCCGCCCCGCCGCAGACCCTGCGCGATTTCGTGGGCTACGGCCGCCACGCCCCGCGCATCACCTGGCCGGGCGGGGCCAAGCTCGTCCTGAACCCCGTCATCGTTTACGAGGAAGGGTCGGAATACTCGCTTCCCGAAGGCCACGGCCGCAACGAGGGCTGGGGCGAATACAACACCTCCGTCGGCCCCGAGCTTCGCGATCTGGGCACCGAGACGCACTTCGAATACGGCGCCCGCGTCGGCATCTGGCGCCTCGCCCGGATGCTGGAGGATCTGGGCATCCGCGCCACCGTCTCGGCCACCGCCGTTGCCCTTGACCGCAACCGCGAGGTTGCCGCCTGGATGAACGAGGCGGCGCACGACCTGCTGGGCCACGGCTGGCGCTGGTTCGAGGCTTTCGCCCAGACCCGCGAGGAGGAACGCGACCACCTGCACCGCGCCGTCGGCCTTTACACCGACGTACTCGGCTACCGCCCCATCGGCTGGAACCAGCGCTCGTTCCCCTCGGTCAACACCTTCGACCTGCTGGTGGAAGAGGGCGGATTTCTCTACACCTCCGACCCCTGCAACGACGAAATCCCCTACTTCACCCACACCGCAACGGGCCGGATGCTGGTCGTGCCCTATTCCAAGACCTTCAACGACTCCCGCTTCCTGATGGCCCCCGGCTACTCCAACCCCGGCGATTTCGCCGCCGACGCCATCGCGGGCATCGACTATCTGGTGGCCGAGGCCGACCGCACCGGCGCCCGGATGATGACCGTCGCCGTCCACGCCCGCTGGACCGGCCAGCCCAACCGCGCCTCCGGCTTCCGCCGCATCCTCGAACACGCGCTGGCCACCCCCGGCGTCGCCGTGATGCGGCGCGACGACATCGCCCGGCATTTCCTCGCGCACTACGGCGACCTGCCGACGCTGCCGTTGCAGGAGGCGTGAGGGCACGCGCCCCCTTGCCCGGAAACGGTGGTGGTGGCGCCCGCGCAGCGGGCACGCGCAAATTGATTGTCGCAGGGCCGGGCGGAGGGTAGGCTGACCCTGAACACGCCCGGCGCACCCTGTCCCGGTCAGGTCACCCGGCCTCCGAAGAGCCGGAGACGGGCCGCCGAGGTCGGTTTCTGGCCTGACGACTGTCCAACAGGGAGATCGCTACAGTGACCGACACGATGGAACGCACGGCCCCGCCCTCCGGCCCGCCGTGGATTCAGCCCCAGATACAGCAATCCATCCGGTGGCGAGACGGAGACGTCGTCATCTCGGTGCCCGCCAAGAGCGGCACGACCTGGACGATGAACATCGTGCATCAGTTGATCACGGGGGGCACCGCGGATTTCCCGGATATCTACAGTGAAGTGCCCTGGATCGAGTTCGTGGGCTATCCCGGGCAGCCCCATCAGGACGTTCTTGACCGGGTCGAAGCGATGCCAACCACCCGGCGCCGGGCCTTCAAGACGCATTCCGCCCCGCCACAGGTGCCCTTTCTGAAAGCCGGGGCGGCGGGCGACGTGAAATACGTCGTGATCTTCCGCAACCCCGAAGAGGCGCTCGTTTCCTTCTGGCCGTTCCTCGAACAGCATTCGGACGAATGGTACGACCTGTGGCAGATGCCGCGCGTGGCGCTGTGCAGGCCGGATTTCCCGTCGTTCTACACCGAGGTGATCGACAGCCATGGCATGCAGGGGATGTTCTTCGGGTTCCTTGCGGCATGGTGGCCCTTGCGCAACGCGCCCAACGTCCTGTTCCTGCACTACTCCGACATGAAGCGCGACCACGAAGGGTCGATCCGGAAGATCGCGAAATTCCTCGGCATCGAACCAACGGCCGCACAGTGGCCGACGATCCTCGAATACACCTCGTTCCCATGGATGAAACGGCACGAGGAAAAATTCGAGGCGAGCAGCGCAGGCAAGGTTCCCATTCTCAAGCCCGGGGCCATGATCCGCAAGGGCGAGGCGGGCAAGGCGGGGGCCGATGGCATGACCCCGGACATTTCCCGCCACCTGCGTGAGCTGGGCAGCCGGATTTGCCCGGACGATGCGGCCGTCAGGTGGTTCTACGAAGGCGGAGAGCTGCACTGATCGGACGATCCGGGCTGGTCAGTCCGGGCGACCGACCGACGAAGAAAGGGGGCCGCAACCGCAGCCCCCCTGTCGTCCCCAAACGACAAACTCAGGCGGAAATCCACCACTTGTAGGGATGGAACTCGAACATCGGGTGCATCTCGACGTTCATCACGTTTGTCTTGTGGTGCAGATACAGCGTGCGCCAGTAGGGGATGATCGTCACGCCCTGCTCCTGCATGATCTCTTCCAGCCGCTGGATCACCGGCCGCCGCTTGTCGGCGTCGGCGATCGTCGTGGCCTCGGCCAGCTTGTCGTCGAACTCCTTGTTGGAAAAGGCACTCTCGTTCCACGGCACGCCGGTCTTGTAGGCCAGCGACAGCACTTGCACGTCCAACGGACGCATCCCCCATTCGGTGGCCGAGAACGGATACTTCGTCCAGTCGTTCCAGAAGGTCGAACCGGGCAGGATGGTGCGCTTGATCTTGATACCCGCATCGCGAATCTGGCCCGCGACCGCGTCGCAGGTGGCCGCCTGCCAACTGTCGTCGATCGA
Source organism: Solirhodobacter sp. (assembly GCF_964715405.1). Classification (NCBI taxonomy): domain Bacteria; kingdom Pseudomonadati; phylum Pseudomonadota; class Alphaproteobacteria; order Rhodobacterales; family Paracoccaceae; genus Solirhodobacter; species Solirhodobacter sp. The sequence continues at coordinate 16,037 of NZ_CBAICG010000062.1, forward strand.
TATCAGCTCGAACTCGTGATCCGCCATCCCCGCCTTCGCGATGGCCGCCTTCGCCGCGGCCGGGTCCACCTTGCGTGGCGGCAGCTTGGCATAGGCCGGGTGGATCGGCGAGACATGGAAGTTTTCCGCCGCCTCGCCGTGGTTCGAAAAGCCGAGTTTCAGCACAACCGAATTGTCCACCGCCATCTGCAGCGCGGTGCGCACCTCCGCACTCTTGTAGTCCGGCGCCAGTTGGTTGAACCGCACGCAGATGGTCGATGCCGTGACGACGCCCGACTTGGCCCAGCCGTCCAGCTTGTCGAACACGTCGACGAACTCGCCGACCGTCTCGTATGTCATGTCGATGTCGCCCGACTGCGCCGCGGCGGCATAGGCGGCCGTATCGGTGCCGAGGTCGATGAACTCGATCCGGTCAAGGTAGGGCCCACCCCAGCCCTCGGCGGTGGAACCCCACCACGTAAGGTCGGTGTTCTTCACCAGCACCTGCTTCACGCCAACCTGGTTTTCCGCAGGCTTGAACGGCCCGGTGCCGACGAAGTTCACCGAGGGGTCGCCACCCGTATAGCTCGGGTGCACCACCGCCGCCGGATAGTCGGAGACGCCCGGGATGATGGTGATGTCCGGTACCAGCAAGTGCAGGATGACCGTGTGGTCGTCTTTGATTTCCACCGCGCCAGCCTTCAGCTTCTTCGTCGCCGGGTCGATCAGGCTCGACATCCGGCTGGACATCGAGTTGCCGTTCACCGTGCTGTCGCTCCAGCGCTCAATATTGAAGGCCACGTCCTTGGCGGAGAAGTCGTCGCCGTTCGACCATTTCACCCCCTTGCGGACGTGCAGGGTAAAGACGGTCGCGTCGTTGTTCGCCTCCCAGCTTTCCAGCAGCATGCCGCGGAACGTCCCGTCGCGGTTGTATTCCACCAGGTATTCCAGCCAGCCGCGCGCGAAATCCGCCATCTGCGACCAGTCGAACAGACGCGGGTCTTTCAGCGCCTTGGTCTGCATCTGCACCCTGAGCGTTCCGCCCATCTTCGGCGTGGCGTCGGCCGCCTTCGCCGCCGGTGCCTCCAGCCCGATCAGCCCGTAGGCCGCCACCGCCGAGACCCCCAGCGCCGAGGCGCGCGTCAGGAACTCGCGTCGGCTCATCCCGCCGCTTCGATATTCCTCGGCGTACATGCGTGCCGCGGGATGAAGCCGGGTCTTCTGTCTGTCCTTCTGGTCCATGTAATGCAGTCTCCCTGTCGGTTTTCT
>NZ_CBAICG010000063.1:0-14570 GCF_964715405.1 Solirhodobacter sp.
ACCTCGTCCAGCAGGTCGTCGACCTGCATGGCGACGGGGCGGATCTCGATCTGTGGGTCGACGAGGCCGGTGGGGCGGATCACCTGTTCGGTGAAGGCGCCGCCGGTCTGCTCCATCTCCCACGCGGCGGGGGTGGCGGAGACAAAGACCGATTGCGGCCGCATCGCGTCCCATTCCTCGAACTTCAGGGGGCGGTTGTCCATGCAGGAGGGCAGCCGGAAGCCATACTCGGCCAGCGTGAACTTGCGCCGGTAGTCGCCCTTGTACATGCCGCCGATCTGCGGGACCGAGACGTGGGATTCGTCGGCAAAGACGATCGCGTTGTCGGGTATGAACTCGAACAGCGTCGGCGGCGGCTCGCCGGGGGCGCGGCCGGTGAGGTAGCGCGAGTAGTTCTCGATGCCGTTGCAGACGCCGGTGGCCTCCAGCATCTCGAGGTCGAAGTTGGTGCGCTGCTCAAGGCGCTGGGCTTCGAGCAGCTTGGCCTCAGAGGTGAGTTGCTTCAGGCGCTGGAACAGTTCGGCTTTGATCCCCTTGATCGCCTGCTGCATGGTCGGGCGCGGGGTGACATAGTGCGAATTGGCGTAGATGCGGATCTGCTTGAAGGTGTCGGTCTTGGCTCCGGTCAGCGGGTCGAATTCGGTGATGGATTCCAGCTCGTTGCCGAAGAAGGAAAAGCGCCAGGCGCGGTCTTCGAGGTGGGCGGGCCAGACTTCGACCACGTCGCCGCGGACGCGGAAGGAGCCGCGCGTGAAGGCAGCATCGTTGCGGCGGTAGGCTTGCGCGACGAGTTCCGTGAGGAAGCCGCGCTGGTCGTAGGATTTGCCGGTGACCATGTCCTGAGTCATGGCGGAGTAGGTTTCCACCGAGCCGATGCCGTAGATGCAGGAGACCGAGGCGACGATGATGACGTCGTCGCGTTCCAGAAGCGCCCGCGTGGCGGAGTGGCGCATCCGGTCGATCTGTTCGTTGATCTGTGATTCCTTCTCGATATAGGTGTCCGACCGGGCGACATAGGCCTCGGGCTGGTAGTAGTCGTAATAGCTTACGAAATACTCAACGGCATTGTCGGGGAAGAAGCCCTTGAACTCGGCGTAAAGCTGGGCGGCGAGGGTCTTGTTGGGCGCAAGAATGATCGCCGGGCGCTGAGTTTCCTCGATCACCTTGGCCATGGTGAAGGTCTTGCCGGTGCCGGTGGCGCCCAGCAGCACCTGATCGCGCTCGCCCGCCCGCACCCCGGCGCTGAGTTCGGCGATGGCGGTGGGCTGGTCGCCTGCGGGCTTGAATGGCGTCTGCATCACGAAACGGCGGCCGCCCTCCAGCTTTGGCCGGGTCAGCACCTCGGGGCGGGGCGAGGGAGTATTGGTGTTGTTGTGCGGCATCGGACGATTCCCTTCGGGTAGGCCAGATTTGATCTGTTTTTGTTCTGGTTCAAGCCCTGCGGGCAGATGCCGCCCGGAACGGCGATGTGACGGTGAATTTTTCTCGTCGAAGGCCGGTTTTGTTAAGCATCCCTCAACTCTCCGGTCGCTAATGTGGCTTTGCAAGCAGCAGAAGGTTGCCGGCTGGGGGCCACACCCACCCCACCCCTCGCTCCCCGGCGTCCGGCCGGCAACCGGCTGACTTGCGGGATTCATCTCGGTGTTGGCGGAGGTGCATGGGCGGAACGAGAGTGGAAAAGGTCCGGATGGTCGGGCGGGCAGGGCGTGGCGGCGCCTGGTCGGCTCGCGGTTCCGGACGACGGACACAGCACGCCTCGGCTCTTGCGTCGGGCGCGCGCATCCGGGATAACAGGGCCGGTTTCGACGGAGGTTTGTCCCATGCGCGCCCGCATCTATCAGCCTGCCAGGACCGCGATGCAGTCCGGCACCGCCAAGACGCATACCTGGGTGCTGGAGTTCGCTCCGGCCAGCGCGCGCGAAGTGGACCCGCTGATGGGCTGGACCAGTTCGTCCGACATGCAAGGCCAGGTGCGGCTGCGGTTCGAGACTCAGGCCGAGGCGGAAGGCTATGCGCAGGAAAACGGCATCGGCTACGACGTGATCCAGCCCCATGCGCGCAAGCCGAACATTCGGCCGCGCGGTTACGGCGAGAATTTCGCGACCGACCGCCGCACGGTCTGGACGCACTGATCTTGCAGATCCGGCTGGATGATCCGCTGTCGGCTGAGGTGGCGCCGCTTATCGCGCGGCATCTGCAACTGATGCGCGATACCTCACCGCCCGAGTCGGTCCACGCGCTCGACGCCTCCGGGCTCGCGGTGCCCGAAGTGCGGTTCTACACGCTGCGCGAGGCTGACGGCCAGGTGCTGGGCACGGGCGCGGTGAAGCAACTGACCGGCGCGCATGGCGAGATCAAGTCGATGCACATCCTTGCCGAGGCGCGAGGGCGCGGGCTGGCGCGCGTGATGCTGGATCATCTGATCGGCGTGGCGCGCGCGACGGGCTGGGACCGGCTGAGCCTGGAGACGGGGGTGGAGGACGCCTTTGCCCCGGCGCGCGCGCTTTATGCCCGGGCGGGTTTCGTTCAATGCCCGCCGTTCGAGGGGTATTGGGCTGACCCGAACAGCCATTTCATGACGCTGGCACTCTAGCCACCTCAGATCACCTTGTGGAAGATGAAGACGGCGCCGAGTCCGATGAAGGCGAAGCCGACGGCGTGGTTCAGCGTCAGCGGTTCCTTGAGGTAGAGCCAGGAGAACACGGCGAAGACGCACAGGGTGATGATTTCCTGGATCGTCTTCAACTGCGCCGCGTTGAACGCCGAACTGCCGATGCGATTTGCGGGCACCTGCAGCAGATACTCGAAGAAGGCGATCCCCCAACTGATCACGATCACCAGCAGCAGCGGCGCTGCCTTGAAGCGAAGATGGCCGTACCAGGCAAAGGTCATGAAGATGTTGGACAAGAACAGCAGGCCGACGGTGATGACCGGGACGGGAAGCGACAGCATGGGAAACCTCTTCGTTCGTGCGCAGGACGGGTTTAGAGGGGCGCGGCGGCAAGGGCCAGATGCTTCGCGCAGGACTCATTCGCAGATTTGCAGTTCGCAAAAATTCCTCGTGGATGTATTTGCAAATTTTCTCAAAATCGCTTCCTGCCCTGCCGTGCCGCAGTTATGGTGCCGCCGGACGACGGGCGGAGGGGGCTTCGATGAAGGACATCCTGCTGGAACTGGAGGGCCGCCGGGCGGCGGCGCGTCAGGGCGGCGGCGAACGGCGCATCGCGGCGCAGCATTCCAAGGGCAAGCTGACCGCGCGCGAACGCATCGAGTTGCTGCTCGACGAGGGCTCGTTCGAAGAGTTCGACATGTTCGTGCGCCACCGCTGCACCGATTTCGGCATGGAGGCGGAGCGCCCGGCGGGCGATGGCGTGGTGACGGGCTGGGGCACGGTGAACGGCCGCATGGTCTATGTCTTCTCGCAGGATTTCACCGTGTTCGGCGGTTCGCTGAGCGAGACGCACGCCGAGAAGATTTGCAAGATCATGGACATGGCGGTGCAGAACGGGGCGCCGGTGATCGGGCTGAACGACTCGGGCGGGGCGCGGATTCAGGAGGGCGTGGCGAGCCTCGCCGGCTACGCCGAGGTGTTTCAGCGCAACATCATGGCCTCGGGTGTGGTGCCGCAGATCAGCGTCATCATGGGCCCCTGCGCGGGCGGGGCGGTCTATTCCCCGGCGATGACCGACTTCATCTTCATGGTGCGCGATTCGTCCTACATGTTCGTCACCGGCCCCGACGTGGTGAAGACGGTGACGAACGAGATCGTCACCGCCGAGGAACTGGGCGGGGCGAAGACGCATACGTCGAAATCCTCGGTCGCCGATGGCGCTTTCGCCGATGACGTCGAGGCGATGATGGAGGTGCGGCGGCTGATCGACTTCCTGCCCGCGTCCAACCGCGAAAAGCCCCCCGTCCGGCCGTTCTTCGACGATCCGGCCCGGCTGGAGCCAAGCCTCGACACGCTGATCCCGGACAACCCGAACCAGCCCTACGACATGAAGGAGCTGATCCTGAAGCTGTCCGACGAGTCGGATTTCTACGAGATTCAGGAAGACTTCGCGAAGAACATCATCACCGGCTTCATCCGGCTGGAAGGCTCCACCGTCGGCGTGGTGGCGAACCAGCCGATGGTGCTGGCCGGGTGCCTGGATATCGACTCCAGCCGCAAGGCCGCGCGCTTCGTGCGGTTCTGCGACGCGTTCGAGATTCCGATCCTGACGCTGGTCGACGTGCCGGGCTTCCTGCCGGGCACCGGGCAGGAATATGGCGGCGTGATCAAGCACGGGGCGAAACTGCTGTTTGCCTATGGCGAGGCGACGGTGCCGAAGGTGACGGTGATCACCCGCAAGGCCTATGGCGGGGCCTATGACGTGATGGCCTCCAAGCACCTGCGGGGCGATTTCAACTATGCCTGGCCCACCGCCGAGATCGCGGTGATGGGGGCCAAGGGGGCGACGGAAATCCTCTATCGCAGCGAATTGGGCGACAAGGAGAAGATCGCGCAGCGCACCAGCGATTACGAGGAGCGGTTCGCCAACCCCTTCGTGGCGGCCGAGAAGGGCTTCATCGACGAGGTCATCATGCCGCATTCGACACGCAAACGGGTGTGCCGGTCCTTCGCCTCGCTGCGCGGCAAGAAGCTGCAGAACCCTTGGAAGAAGCACGACAACATTCCGCTTTAGGGGGCTGCGATGCGGGCTGTACTGGCGGCGGCGGTGCTGATGGCGGGGGCGGCCCAGGCGGACGGGGTGCCCAGGGTGCCCTCGGGCCAGCCGGTGACGCTGCTGGAGGAAGTCTGGCCCGATCCGGGGGCGCCGGGCGAGAAGATCGCCCGCTTTCGGTTTGTGGCGCCCAAGCTGAGCAGGGGTGGCAAGACCGAAGACGACATGATGGCGCTGTGCGAGGCGGTGGCGCGGCCTGCGGTTGCGTCCGAGGGGGCGAAGGTGGACCAGGTCGTGGTGTCATTGGCGCAGGCGCCGCTGAAACTGGGCGAGCAGCGGCCCGATGTGGTGCAGGTGTTCGAAGCCTATGTGATCGACGACGGCCACTGCGCGCTGGCCGGGTTGTGAGGAGAAGAAGATGCTGAAGCACCGCCGCTTTCCCGGCCGTCTGCCGGGAACCGACCATCAGTTCGTCATCCGGCGGGCGAATCATCGCATCGGGGTGGCGAAATTGATCGTGCGCGAACGCTTTGCCGATCGGCGACCGGGGGATCGGGCGGCGGATGCGGCCTTCCTTGCCGCGCTCTGGGATCATTTCGGCGAAGAGCCGTTCGAGCGCGGCAACCTCGACGCCGGGCGGCTGAGCTGGCTGTTCATGCGCGAGGTGGTGCCCGCCGAAGACCCGTTCGACCCGGAAAACTATGAGGCGCTGTTGAAGATCGACCTGAAACGGGCGCGCGCGGCCTTTCCCGAGGTGTTCGACGACGGGCACTCGGCATGAACCCGCGCAACCCGGGGCTGCACCGGCAATCTCTTGCCCATCGGGCGGCACGCGCGCCGAAGCGGTTTGACCGGGCCGCCGGTTTTGGCATCATGGGTGCCGGGGCGTGTGTTCAGACGGCTGCGCCCCGGACGATCCAGAACTGTGACCCCTTCCCTTTCCTCTGGTCCGACCCTTCCCGGGTCGGGCCGTTTTTTCAGGCCGGGGCCGCATATTCCAACGGAGGCAGAGCACCAATATGGATTCCCTCAAGTTCACCGCCGTCCTTGTGCTCGTTCTTGCGCTGGCGGGCTGCTTGCAGAACGACACCCAGCGGGGCGTGGCCGGCGCCGTCGGCGGTGCGGCGATTGCCGGGGCAACCGGCGGCAACCTGGCGACCGGCGCCGTCATCGGCGGTGCGGCGGGCGTCTTCTGCCGCGACCTCAACGTTCCGGGCTGCCGCAACTGACGCGACCTTGGCGCCGCACGCGCCGGAACAAAGATGACCTGCGCCATCGGGGCCCCGTGCCCCGGTGGCGTTTTCGTTTGCGCGACCGGGCCTGAACGGCTGGCGCGACTGGGGAAGGGACGACGATGTTTGACAAGATCCTGATTGCCAACCGGGGCGAGATTGCCTGCCGCGTGATCAAGACGGCCCGCAAGGTGGGCATCAAGACGGTGGCGGTCTATTCCGACGCCGATCGCAACGCGCTGCACGTCAGCATGGCCGACGAGGCGATCCATATCGGCCCGGCGCCGGCCAATCAGTCGTATATCGTGATCGACAAGGTGATGGCGGCGGTGCGGGCCTCGGGGGCGCAGGCGGTGCATCCGGGCTATGGCTTCCTGTCGGAAAACCGCGCCTTCGCGGCGGCGCTGGAGGCCGAGGGGGTGGTGTTCATCGGCCCGCCGTCGCCCGCGATCGAGGCGATGGGCGACAAGATCACCTCGAAGAAGATCGCGATGGCGGCGGGGGTATCCACCGTGCCGGGCTACATGGGCCTGATCGCAGACGCGGACGAGGCGGTGAAGATCGCGGGCCAGGTCGGCTATCCGGTGATGATCAAGGCCTCGGCGGGCGGCGGCGGCAAGGGGATGCGGATCGCCTGGAACGATCTGGAGGCGCGCGAGGGCTTTCAGGCATCGAAGAACGAGGCGGCGGCGAGTTTTGGCGACGACCGCATCTTCATCGAGAAGTTCGTGACCCAGCCGCGCCATATCGAGATTCAGGTGCTGGCCGACCAGCACGGCAACTGCGTCTACCTGCACGAACGCGAATGCTCGATCCAGCGGCGGAACCAGAAGGTGATCGAAGAGGCGCCCTCGCCCTTCCTCGATGAAACCACCCGCAAGGCGATGGGCGAACAGGCCTGCGCGCTGGCGAAGGCGGTGGGCTACACCAGCGCCGGCACGGTGGAGTTCATCGTCGATAGTGAACGGAAGTTCTACTTTCTGGAGATGAACACCCGCTTGCAGGTCGAACATCCGGTGACGGAACTGATCACCGGCATCGACCTGGTGGAGCAGATGATCCGCGTGGCGAATGGCGAGCCGCTGCCGTTCCGGCAGGAGGACCTGAGGATCAACGGCTGGGCGATGGAAAGCCGCCTTTACGCCGAAGACCCGTTCCGCAAGTTCCTGCCGTCGATCGGTCGCCTCAGCCGCTATCGGCCGCCGGCCGAAGTGGCGACACCGACCCATGCCGTGCGCAACGATACCGGCGTGTTCGAGGGCGGCGAGATCAGCAGGTATTACGACCCGATGATCGCCAAGCTGTGCACCTGGGGGCCGGACCGGGCCGCCGCCATCGCGGGGATGAGCAGCGCACTCGATGCCTTCGAGGTCGAGGGGATCGGGCATAACCTGCCCTTCCTCGCCGCGGTGATGGGCCATCCCCGCTTCATCTCGGGCGCGATCACCACGGCCTTCATCGAGGAAGAATATCCCGACGGCTTCAAGGGCGTGACCCCGGACGCCGAAGGGATGCGGCGGCTGGCGGCCGTGGCCGCCCATATGAAGATGCTGAAAGAGGCGCGGGCGGCGAAAATCTCGGGCGCGATGGCCAATCACCGGCGGCGGGTGGAACCCGACTACGTCATCTTCCTTGGCCGCGAGATGCATCCGGTCCACATCGTCGAGACGCCCGAAGGCACCGATGTGACCTTCGAGGATGGCGGGCGCTATGAGGTGCGCACCGGCTGGCGGCCGGGCGAGCCGCTGTTCCGCGCCATGATCGGCGGCACCGAGATGATCGTGAAGGTCGCCTATGTGCGCGGCGGCGCGCGGCTGCGCTGGCGCGGCGCCGACATCAAGGCGGTGGTGCGGACCCCGCGCGAGGCCGAACTGGCCGCGCTGATGCCGGAGAAGGCGGCGCCCGACACGTCGAAGTTCCTGCTCTGCCCGATGCCGGGCCTCGTGGTGAAGATCATGGTGGCCGAGGGCGACGAGGTGCAGGAGGGGCAGGCGCTGGCGACCGTCGAGGCGATGAAGATGGAAAACACGCTGCGCGCCGAACGGCAGGGCGTGGTGAAACGGGTGGCGACGCAAGCAGGCGCGAGCCTGAAGGTGGATGAGGTGATCCTCGAATTCGTGTGACGCGGGGCCGGGGAACGGAAGGACGACGACGATGGACGACGCGATCAAGGGCTGGACGACACTGGCGACCAAAGAGCTGAAGGGGAAATCGCCCGACAGCCTGACGTGGCAGACGCTGGAAGGCATTGCCGTCAAGCCGCTTTACACCGAGGTGGACGTGGTCGGCCTGCCGCACATGGGGGGCGTGCCGGGCGTGGCACCCTTCACGCGCGGGGTGCGGGCGACGATGTATGCCGGGCGGCCCTGGACGATCCGGCAATACGCGGGCTTTTCCACCGCTGAGGAGTCGAACGCCTTCTACCGGCGTGCGCTGGCCGCCGGGCAGCAGGGCGTGTCGGTCGCCTTCGATCTGGCGACCCATCGCGGCTATGACAGCGACCATCCGCGAGTGGAGGGGGACGTTGGCAAGGCGGGCGTGGCGATCGACAGCGTCGAGGACATGAAGATCCTGTTCGACGGCATCCCGCTGGACAAGGTTTCGGTGTCGATGACGATGAACGGCGCGGTGATCCCGATCCTCGCCAGTTTCATCGTTGCGGGCGAAGAGCAGGGGGTGGCGCGGGCGGACCTGTCCGGCACGATTCAGAACGACATCCTGAAAGAGTTCATGGTGCGCAACACCTATGTGTATCCGCCCGAACCCTCGATGCGGATCATCGCCGACATCATCGAATACACCGCGGCTGAGATGCCGAAGTTCAACTCGATCAGCATCTCCGGCTACCACATGCAGGAGGCGGGCGCGAACCTGGTGCAAGAACTGGGCTTCACCCTAGCCGACGGGCGCGAATACGTTCGCGCGGCGCTGGCGCGGGGCATGGATGTGGACGATTTCGCCGGGCGGCTGTCGTTCTTCTTCGCCATCGGGATGAATTTCTTCATGGAGGCGGCGAAACTGCGCGCGGCGCGGCTGCTGTGGCACCGCATCATGACCGAGTTCGGCGCGAAGAAACCCGGCAGCCTGATGTTGCGCACCCATTGCCAGACCTCGGGCGTCAGCCTGCAGGAGCAGGACCCCTACAACAACGTGGTGCGCACGGCGTATGAGGCGATGGCGGCGGCGCTGGGCGGCACGCAAAGCCTGCACACCAACGCGCTGGACGAGGCGATGGCGCTGCCCACCGAGTTCAGCGCCCGGATCGCGCGGAACACGCAACTGATCCTGCAGGAAGAGACGGGGATCACCCATGTCGTCGATCCGCTGGCGGGGTCGTACTACGTCGAAAGCCTGACGGCGGACCTGGCCGACAAGGCCTGGGCGCTGATCAAGGAAATCGAGGAGATGGGTGGCATGACCAAGGCGGTCGCCTCGGGTATGCCGAAGCTGCGGATCGAGGAGTCGGCCGCGCGGCGGCAGGCGATGATCGATCGCGGCGAGGAGGTCATCGTCGGCGTCAACAAGTACCGGCTGGCGAAGGAGGATCACCTCGACATTCTCGACATCGACAACGCCATGGTGCGCGCAAACCAGATCGCGCGGCTGAAGCAGGTGCGCGCCAGCCGCGACACGGCGGCCTGCGATGCGGCGCTGGCGGAACTGGAGCGGCGGGCGCGCGAGGGCGGCAACCTTCTGGAGGCGGCGGTTGTGGCGGCGCGGGCGCGGGCGAGCGTGGGAGAGATTTCGATGGCGATGGAAAAGGTGTTCGGGCGGCATCGCGCCGAGGTCAAGACCCTCGCCGGGGTCTACGGCGCGGCTTACGAGGGCGACGCGGGCTTTGCCGCGATCCAGAAGGACGTCGAGGCCTTCGCCGAGGAGGAGGGGCGGCGGCCCCGCATGCTGGTGGTGAAGATGGGTCAGGATGGCCACGACCGTGGCGCCAAGGTGATCGCGACGGCCTTCGCCGATATCGGCTTCGACGTCGACGTGGGGCCGCTGTTCCAGACCCCGGAAGAGGCCGCGCAGGATGCCATTGACAACGATGTGCATGTGGTGGGGATTTCCAGCCAGGCGGCGGGCCACAAGACACTGGCGCCGAAGCTGGTCGAGGCGCTGAAGGCGGCCGGGGCCGGGGAGATTCTGGTGATCTGCGGCGGCGTCATTCCGCAGCAGGACTATCCGTTCCTCTACGACCATGGCGTCAAGGCGATCTTCGGGCCGGGGACCAATATCCCGGCCGCAGCGAAGGATATCCTGGCCCTGATCCGGGCCGCGCGGGACTGAGGCCGCCGGGGGGCTGTCTGCCCCCCGGACCCCCCGAGGATATTTCAGGACCGAAAGTTGGGGGCGGGTCAGTCCGCCGTTGGGGCGAGGCGCAGCACGATGAAGCCCAGCACCGCCGAGACGATGGAGCCTGCAAGGACGCCGAAGCGGACCTCGTTCATCCGCAGCGCGTCGTCGAAGCTGAGCGAGCCGATGAAGAGCGACATCGTGAAGCCGATCCCCGCGAGGCAGGCGAGGCCCCAGATATGGACCCAGTCGGCGCCCTCCGGCATCCGGGCGACACCGGTCTTCACCAGCGCCCAGATCAGGCCGAAGACGCCCATCTGCTTACCGATCACGAGGCCCGCCGCGATGCCGAGGGGCAGCGCGGAGGTCATGTCGTTCAGCGTCAGCCCCGAAAGCGAGACACCGGCATTGGCGAAGGCGAAGATCGGCACGATCAGGAAATAGACGTAAGGCGTCAGCCCGTGCTCGATCGCGTGCAGGGGCGATTTGCCAAAGCGGTCCCGGATCGGAATGAAGAAGGCGGTGATCACACCCGCCAACGTGGGATGGACGCCGCTTTCCAGCACGCAGGCCCAAAGCGCAACGCCGATCAGGATCGTCGGCGCGACCCGGTGCGCGCCGATCCGGTGCCGCCACCACAGCAGCGCAAGCGGGATGAGGGCGAGCAGCAGGAAATCGGTGTGCAGTTCCTGGGTGTAAAAGAGGGCGATGATGACGATGGCCCCCATGTCGTCGAGAATCGCGAGCGTCAGCAGGAAGATTTTCAGCGACGGCGGCACCCGATTGCCGACCAGCGCGAGCACGCCGACGGCAAAGGCGATATCGGTGGCGGCCGGGATCGCCCAGCCCTGCCGGGTGGCCGGATCGGCCGCATTGAAGGCGAGGTAGATCAGCGCGGGCACCGCCATGCCGCCCAGCGCGGCAAGGCCCGGCAACACCACGTCGCGCGGGTTGCGAAGCTTGCCCTCGACGATCTCGCGCTTCAGTTCCAGCCCGATCAGGAAGAAGAACACCGCCATCAGCCCGTCATTGATCCACAGGATCAGGGGCTTGGACAGGCCATGCCCCTCGACCAGCACCGACAGCTTCACGTCAAGCAGGTGGTTGTACTGCGGCGCGAATGGCGAGTTCGCCACGATCATCGCCAGCGCGGCGGCGGCCAGAAGCAGGACGCCCCCGGCAGCGTCGCCGCGCAGCAGGCGGCTGAGAGCGGTGAAAAGGCGCATGGGGTCCGTCTCCGTCTGGATGTCGCGACCGAGATAGGCCAGCAGGCGGAGCTTGTGAAGCCGCAACAGCGGGGTAGGATGTGGCGGCGGCAGGAGGCTGGCATGGAACTGGACCATTTCGCGGTAACCGCCGAGACGCTCGAAGAGGGCACGGCGGCGGTGGAGGCGGCGCTGGGCGTTGCCCTGCAGCCGGGTGGTCGGCACGACCTGATGGCCACCCACAACCGGCTGCTGGGGCTGGGCGACGTGTATCTGGAGGTGATCGCGATCGACCCGGAGGGGGTGGCGCCGGGGCGGCCGCGCTGGTTCGACATCGACCGGTTCGCGGGGCGGGTGCGGTTGACGAACTGGATTGCGCGGTGTGATGATCTCGACACCGAGGTGGCGGCCGCCCCGGCGGGCGCGGGCGTGCCGCTGGCCTTCTCGCGGGGCGATCTGCGCTGGCGAATGGCGGTTCCGCAGGATGGACGGCTGCCGTTCGACGGCGGATATCCGGCGCTGATCCAGTGGGCCGGGGCCGCGCATCCGGTGCAGCGGCAGGAGGATAGCGGCTGTCGCCTGATCCGGCTGGAGATCGCGCATCCGCATGCGGCGGCGCTGCGGGCGGCGCTGGCGGGGCGGCTGGCGGACCCGCGGGTGGTGATCGTCGATGGCCCGGCGAAGGCGATGCGGGCCGAGATCGCGACGCCGCACGGGTTGCGGGTGCTGGAATGATCCGGCCCGCCACGGCCGCCGATTGTGCTGCCATCGCGGCGATCTGGAACCCGATCATCCGCGACACGGCGATCACCTTCACCGGCGTCGAGAAGACCGAGACGGGGCTGGCCGCGATGCTGGATGACAAGGCCGTGGCCGGGTTTCCCGTCCTCGTGGCCGACGACGGCGGCGTGCTGGGCTTTGCCACCTACGGCACGTTTCGCAACGGGCCCGGCTATGCGCGCACGGCGGAGCATACGATCCTGCTGGGGCCGCAAGCGCGCGGGCGCGGCGTGGGCCGGGCGCTGATGGCGGCGCTGGAGGATGATGCGCGCGGGCGCGGCATTCATTCGCTCTGGGCCGGGGTCAGCGCGGAAAATCCGGCCGGGCGCGCCTTTCATGCCGCGATCGGCTATGCCGAGGTTGCAGTGCTTCCCGAGGTGGGCTGGAAATTCGGCCGCTGGCTGGACCTTGTGCTGATGCAGAAAATGCTTCGATGACGCGCTGACAGCCGCGGCGGGGGCGTTTATGCTGCCCCCCATGTCGATCTGGACCCGCATCACCGAAGCCATTGCCGCGCTTGCAAAAGGCGAGGGCCTGGCTGCGCTGTTCGAGCGGAAGACCGCGCCCGACCGATCGGTTGCCTTCACCATCGCGGTGATCGCGCTGGGCGCGAAGATGGCCAAGGCCGACGGGCAGGTGACGCGCGACGAGGTGGCGGCCTTCCGTGAGGTCTTCACGATCCCGCCCGGCGAAGAAGCGAATGCGGCCCGCGTCTTCAACCTTGCCCGGCAGGACGTGGCGGGATTCGAAGTCTACGCCCGCCGCATCCGCCGCATGTTCAACGGCGAGGAGAAGGTTCTGATCGACCTGCTCGAAGGGCTGTTTCACATTGCGGTGGCCGATGGCGACTACCACCCGAACGAAGATGCCTTTCTGCGGGAGGTGGCCGGAGCGCTGGGGCTGGGTGACCGCTGTTTCCGCGCGATGCGGGCGCGCTATGTCGAAGATGCGCCGCGCGATCCATACGATGTGCTGGGCGTGGCGCATGATGCGCCGCTGCCCGCGATCCGTGAAGCGTGGAAACAGGCAGTGCGCGACAGCCACCCCGACCGGCTGCTGGCGCGCGGCGTGCCCGCCGAGGCGGTGAAACTGGCCGAGCGGCGGCTGATCGCTGTCAACGCGGCCTGGGACGAGATCAGCCGCGCCTACGCGGCCTGAGCGGATGCGGATCGCGCTGCTCTCCGATCACGACCGGCTCGGCGCGGGGCATGACCCGATGGGCAACTCGGGTCCGGAGGTGTAGGATGGCGGCATGAAGACGCTTGCCCTTCTTTGCGCGCTGGTGCTTGGCCTTCCGGCAGGACCGGCGCGGGCCGACGACATCGGCCGTGGCGCGAGCCTGCTGGATCAGGGCGCGCAACTGCTGCTGAAGGGCCTGCTGGATCAGGTGACGCCTGCGCTGAAAGACCTCGGCCGCCAGATCGGCGACCTGAGCGATTATTACTTGCCCGAGATCCTGCCCAACGGCGACATCCTGATCCGCCGCAAGGTGCCGCTGACTCCGGTGCTGCCCGGCACGCCGGGCAACGGGATCGACCTTTAGGGCGAACCGCGTTTATCCTGGATCAGGATTCGCCCCAAGAGGTGGGCGAATTCTGATGGTGTCGCGTCAGACAAGCCGAAATTCGCGCTAGTTCAAGTCCGTATCTGGTTGAATCTGAATACGGATTCCCCGGATCGATGTGGTGTGAGTCATGACCTGCCCCCCCTGAAGTTTCCTCAGTCTGATGTAGAGTCTGCCCAACCTGAAGGAGCAGACGAGATGAGGACGAGCCGTTTCACCGAGGCGCAGATTATCGGGATGATCAAAGAGCAGGAGGCTGGTTTGCCGACTGCCGAGTTGTGCCGGAAGCATGGACTGAGTCCTGCGACGTTCTACAAGCTGAAGGCCAAGTATGGAGGGATGGAGCTGTCCGACGCCAAGCGGTTGAAGCAGCTTGAGGAAGAGAACGCGAAGCTGAAGCGCCTGGTGGCAGATATCATGCTCGACAATGTGGTTCTGAAGGATGTGCTGGGAAAGCCCTGACGTCGAGCCATTGTGCGCCATTGGTTCGAGCCCAATGGCGAGGGATGCAACGGCGGGACGCGGTGCTGCGGGCGATGAAGGGGCATCCGATCTCTCAGCGCCGGACCTGCGTCCTGATCGGTGTCGATCCGAGGACCGTGCGGCGCGAGAGGCCGCCCGACAACCCGGAGATCCGTTTTGAAATGAACAAGGTCGCCGAGAAGCGGCGCCGGTTTGGCGATCGAGGCGATCGAGGTGATCAAAGGGTGATAGATCCGGGCGTTGTAATGGCCATTCCACTCCGCCTTCGGCTGGTGGCCATGAACCTCGATCGGCGCGCTGTCGACGTCGAGCGTCACGCAGGCTATCTTCTTTCCGCCCCGCTCGGCCCTGA
>NZ_CBAICG010000064.1:0-14016 GCF_964715405.1 Solirhodobacter sp.
CATCCGCACCCACCTGAACCTCAACCGCCCGATCTACGCCCGCACCTCGGCCTACGGCCACTTCGGCCGCCAGCCCGACGCCGACGGCGGCTTCTCGTGGGAGAAGACCGACCTGATCGAGGCGTTGAAGCAGGCGGTAAGGTGATGACCACCGATGTCTCGGGGCTGACGCAGCTTGGCCACGCCGTGGACGCGCCAACCAGCCCCGAGACGGCGGTGCTGGAGCGTGTGCCCTCGCCGCACCGGGGCACGCAGTACCTCGTGCGCTTCACCGCGCCCGAGTTCACCTCGCTCTGCCCGATGACCGGGCAGCCCGACTTCGCCCATATCGTGATCGACTACATCCCGCGCGACTGGCTGGTGGAGTCGAAGTCGCTGAAGCTCTACCTGACCAGCTTTCGCAACCACGGCGCCTTCCATGAAGATTGCTCGGTCGCCATCGCCAAGCGGCTGGTGGACCTGCTCGATCCCGAATGGCTGCGCCTCGGGGCCTACTGGTATCCGCGCGGCGGCATCCCGATCGACGTGTTCTGGCAGACCGGTGCGCCGCCCGAAGGCGTCTGGGTGCCCGATCAGGGCGTGGCCCCCTACCGCGGGCGCGGGTAAACATCGCGTGTCATCCCCGCACAAGCGGGGATCCCCCGCCGCTCTTTCCCCCGGCCTCCTTTCCGCGGACGGCGGCCCGCCCTACATGCGCCATGCAGCCGCAGCGAGACAGTGAGCGACATGACCGACACCCCCTATGCCCCCCCGAAAGTCTGGACCTGGAACAAGGAAAACGGCGGCGCCTTCGCCAGCATCAACCGCCCCATCGCCGGTGCGACGCATGACAAGGTGCTGCCGGTCGGCAAGCATCCCTTCCAGCTTTATTCGCAGGGCACGCCGAACGGCGTGAAGGTGACGATCCTGCTGGAGGAATTGCTGGCGGCGGGGCACGCGGGCGCCGAATATGACGCCTGGCTGATCCAGATCAGCAAGGGCGACCAGTTCGGCTCGGGCTTCGTCGCGGTCAACCCGAACTCCAAGATCCCGGCGATGATGGACCATTCGGTCACGCCCGCGGTGCGGCTGTTCGAATCCGGGTCGATGCTGCTCTACCTCGCGGAAAAGTTCGGGGCCTTCCTGCCCAAGAACGTGCACGGCCGCGCCGAATGCCTGAACTGGCTGTTCTGGCAGATGGGCAGCGCGCCCTACCTGGGCGGCGGTTTCGGCCATTTCTACGCCTATGCGCCGACGAAGATCGAATACGCCGTCGACCGCTTCGCGATGGAGGTGAAGCGCCAGCTTGACGTGCTGGACCGCAACCTGGCCGGGCGGCGCTATATGACCGGCGACGACTACACCATCGCCGACATCGCGATCTGGTCCTGGTACGGGCAACTGGCGCTGGGGCGGCAGTATGGCGCGGCGGAGTTCCTTGACGTGGAGAGCTATCGCAACGTCCAGCGCTGGGCGCAGGAGATCGACGCCCGCCCGGCGGTGCTGCGCGGCCGCATGGTCAACCGCACCCACGGCGAGCCCGCGCTGCAACTGCACGAACGCCATGACGCGGCGGATTTCGAGACGAAGACGCAGGACAAGCTGCTGGCGGCGGAGTAGCGCGCGGCGGCGAGCGCCGGGGGGCTCTGCCCCCCGGACCCCCCGGGATACTTGCGAACGGAAGAAAAGGGCGCCGGTTTCGGTGTCCGCGTCGGTGCGAAATCGGTGCAATGTCGGTGTGTTTTCGGTATGCCGTTTTTGCTTCCATCCCAAAGGCTTGCGCGGCCTCGACCCGGCGACGGGTTGACGACCGCGCGATGGCCGGGTATCCGCCGCCATCCTCACCGGACCGCGCCCCATGACCGACGACACCCCGCCCGACTGGCGCAACTTCTACGGCCGTCGCCACGGCAAGACCATGCGCGACAGCCAGAAGAGCTATCTGGCGGAAGACCTTGACGCGCTGGCCCCCAAGGGCGTTGCACGCGATGAAAACCCTGACCGGCATCCCCTTGATCCGGCGGTGATTTTCGGTGATGCGCGTCCGGTCTGGCTGGAGATCGGCTTCGGCGGCGGTGAACATATGGTGCACATGGCGGCGCGCTATCCCGGCATCGGGCTGATCGGCTGCGAGCCCTTCGTGAACGGTGTCGCAATGCTTCTGGGCAAGATCCGCCGCGCCGGAGTAACGAACTTGGCCGTGCATCCGGGCGATGTCCGCGACCTGTTCGACGTTTTGCCGCAAGCCTCGGTTTCCAGGGCCTTTCTGAACTATCCCGACCCCTGGCCCAAGCACCGCCACCACCGCCGCCGCTTCGTGACGCCGGAACATCTGGAACCGCTGGCACGGGTGCTGGCGCCGGGGGCCGAATTTCGGGTGGCGACCGATATTCCGGACTACGTCCGCCAGACCCGGCAGCAGGTGCCGCAGGCCGGGTTCGATCTGGTGACGGATGGGGCAACCGCTTGGGATGACTGGTTTTCCACCCGCTACGAGCAGAAGGCACTGCGCGAGGGGCGCAGCCCGCATTATCTGACCTTCCGGCGGCGCTGAACCTCAGGTCGGCAGCGGTGCGTCGGGTTTGAACTGATCCATCACGATCTGGCTTTGCACCCGCGCCACCGCGGGGTGGGCGAGCAGCACCTGGTGGATCAACCGGTTCAGCGCGGGCAGGTCGGCGCAGTAGACCCGCAGCAGGTAATCGGCCTCGCCGGTCAGGGTCCAGGCGCTGATAACCTCGGGGCGGGTGCCAATGAGCGACGCGAAGGACCGCGCCGCCTCGGGCGCGTGGCGGGCCATCTGGACCTGCACGAAGGCCTGCACCGTCAGCCCGGCCTTGGCCGGATCGACGCGGGCGGCATAGCCCAGGATGTAGCCCTCGGCCTCCAGCCGCTGACGCCGCCGCCCGGCCTGACTGGGCGAGAGGTTGAGGATTTCGCCCAAAGCCTCGGCGGTCAGGTGGGCGTTCTTCTGGACCTCGGCCAGCAGGCGGGAATCGATGGCGTCAAGCATTTGCGGGAATCTCGCATCACGGCGCCGGAAGGCGCGGAAATTCCGCGTAATGATAGCGGTTAATGCCGCAGAATGCGCGGAAAATGCGACAGCTCCAGCGTATCTTTGATCCATCCCGCGCACAGGAGAACGCCAATGGGCCCCTTCCCGCATCAGGCCCCCCGGGCCACAATCACCCCGCAGAACCCGGCCGCCACCGACGGATTCGAGTTCGTCGAGTTCGCCCACCCCGAGCCGCAGGTGCTGCGCGACCTTTTCGCCCGGATGGGCTTTGCCCTGACCGCCCGGCACAGGACCACGGCGGTGGAGCTTTGGCAGCAGGGCGACATCACCTATGTGCTGAACGCCGAACCGGGCAGCCATGCCACCGGATTTGTGGCCGAACACGGGCCCTGTGCGGCCTCGATGTGCTGGCGCGTGGCGGACGCCGCACATGCCTACCGGCACGCCATTGCCGGGGGGGCCACACCTTACGAGGGGCCGGGCCGCGTCTTCGACCTGCCTGCGATCGTCGGGATCGGGGGGAGCCTGCTCTACTTCACCGACCGCTACGGCGACGCGAACCCCTATGACGCCGAGGTCGACTGGATCGCCGCGCCGAAACCCGTCGGCGTGGGGTTCTACTACCTCGACCACCTGACCCACAACGTCCACAAGGGCAACATGGACACTTGGTTCCGGTTCTACGGCGACCTGTTCGGGTTCCGCCAAATCCGCTTTTTCGACATCGCGGGCAAGTTCACCGGCCTGCACTCCCGCGCGCTGACCAGTCCCTGCGGGCGCATCCGCATCCCGATCAACGAGGATCGGGGCGAGACCGGGCAGATCGTCGAATACCTGCGGCGCTACAACGGCGAGGGCATCCAGCACATCGCGGTGGGCACCGAGGATATCTATGGCGCGACCGACGCGATCGCCGCGCGCGGGCTGAAATTCATGCCCAAGCCGCCGATGTCGTATTACGCGCTTAGCAAGACCCGCGTGGTGGGACACGAGGAACCCATCGAGAAGCTGGCGAAGAACGGCATCCTGATTGATGGCGAAGGGGTCGTGGATGGCGCCGAGACGAAGATTCTGCTCCAGATCTTCTCGAAGACGGTGATCGGACCGATCTTCTTCGAGTTCATCCAGCGCAAGGGCGATGACGGTTTCGGCGAGGGCAATTTCCGCGCCCTGTTCGAGTCGATCGAGCAGGACCAGATCGACCGTGGCGTGCTGAAGGCAAGCTGATCAGCCGTTCGGCATCTTCAACTGCACATTCTGCCCGTTCTTGACGTAGTAGAGGCTATCCTCGCCGATGGCGGCAATGCGGCCGCCGTCGAGCGTGTCGCCGACCTGAACCCGCAAGACCTTGCCGCTTGGCAACCGCACCAATGCGCTGCGGTCGGAGGTGGTGCCGAACACGCCGATCAGGTTGATCCGGTTCAGGTTGAGCGCGCCATTGACGGTGGATTCCTTTGCCACCGAGGCGTTCCCGGGCAGACTCGGCATCGGCGATGAGACCGGTTCGGGCTCGGCATCGACGCTTGGGGCCGCCGGTTGCGCGGCCGTGGCCGGCCCGGCAGCGGCAAGGGCCGCCGCAACGCCGGTGCTTGTGCTCGCCTGCACCGCGTCCTGCCCCTTCGGCCGGTCGGCAGGGCGGGGCGAGGAGGCGACCGCCAGATCGCTGATTTCGGGCGCGGGGGCGCTGGTGCTTCCCGTGGTGTCAGGGGCGAAGGCGCCCGTCGTCGGGCGTGGCTTAGGCCGCACTGTCGCGCTGGCTGGCGCGAGGGGGGATCCGCTATCGGCGGCGGTGGCGTCGGTCGCCGGAGCCTCGGCGGCAAGTGCTTCGGGGCGGGGCTTCGGCTTGAACTTGGCCAGCGCCGGATCGGCGCCGGGTGGCGGTTCGGGCACCGGGCCAGCACCTGCCGCCGCCGCTTGGGCGGCCGGGGCCGCTTCGGCCACCGACGCGACTATCGCCGGGGCCAGCGGCGCGGGGGGCGCAATCGCCGCAATCGCCGCAGGCGCGGTGGGCACCGTCGCACCCGGCAGCGCAGCCACGCCGTTGCCCGGCGCACCGGCGGAGGCCGGGGCCGCCGGTGGCAGCGCGGGAATGACCGGCGCGGAGTCGGCGCCGGGGCCGGGCAACATCGCGGTGGTCGCAGGCGACAGGCGCGGATCGACCGAGGCGAGCGCAATGGCCCCGCCCGCGTCGGGCCGGGACGGAACACTCACCTCCGGTGTCGTCAGCAGCGTCATCGGCGCGGGGGCGGCGGTCGACGCGTCGGCGACCGGCGCATCGCTGCCTGCACCCGTCGCACCGATCGACGCGGCATCGGGCACCGCCATCGCCTTGTCCGCGACATCAGCCACCGCTTGCGGATTGGCGGAGGTATCGGGCTGGTCGGGCACCTTCGGCGCGGGGACGGCGGCCGTTGCGCCGGGCTGCGGTTCTGTGGTCGCCGCCGGTGCAACAGGCGTGGTCGCCGCGGTTTCGGTCGCGGCTGGCTTTGGCGGCGTCGCTTGCGACAGATAGAGCGACGACCAAAGCGCCACGGCGCCCAGCAGCGCGAGCAACAGCACCGTCAGGACCACGCCAAGGTAGCGCGGCGCGCGGCGGTCCTTGTTCTTGCGCCGTTCACCAAAGACCGTCATCGCCTCGGCTTCCGAGGCCGGGCGCGGCGGCAGCGGAATCGCACCCGGCTCGCCCGTCAGGGCGGCCTCGTCGGGGCGCGACAGGGTGCGGGGCAGGAACCGCGAGAGTTCGGGTTCCTGCCCGGGTTTGGCCTTGGCGGGCGGCTTGGCGGCAGGCTTCGTCGGCGCAAGAGTCGGGCGTCGGGCCGTGCGTCCGTTGGTGCCGCGGGCGTTCTGGGCGGCGAGCGCGGCGCGCACGGCATCAGGCATCGTGGCGGCCCGGACCGCGGCCGCAGCCGTGCCACCCGTCGGGGCGGCCATTGGCGGGGCCTTGGCGGCCGGGGCCTTGGTCGGCGGCGCCGTCATGTCGCGCGGCGGCGGCGAACCGATGCGCGGCGCAACCCGATCGGTCGACGGTTCCGTTGCATCAAGGGCCTGAGCGGTGCGGCGCGTCGAAAAGGTCGGGGTCGGACGGTCCTCGGCCGACGGGGCGGCTTCGGGCTTCTCGCGCTTTCCCTTCGGCGCGGCAGGCTCGGTGACCGGCTCGGCGGGTGCCTCGTCGTCGATCACGATCGGTTCGGTGACGCCGCCGCGCAGTTGCAGGGGCCCCCGCGCGGGTTCCGGTTCGGGGGGCGGCGCTGCCACCGGCGCGGGCATTGCTGCGGCGGGCACCACTGCTTGGGGGGCATCCGGCGGCTCGCTTGGGGCGGCCGGGGGCATCGCTTCGGCAATGGCTGCCGCGGCGGCGGGCGCTTCGGCTTCGACCGTCGTCACGTCATCCGGAACGGGCTCGACCGCTTCGGTGATCACCTCCGCGACCGGAAGCGACTCGGGTGCGGACGGCGTGACGACGGCCTGCACGGCCATGTCTTCCGGGCGCAGCGCCGCCGCGCGGCTGACGATGCGCACCGGATCCTGATCGCGCTCGACCTTGTCGCCGGCCAGCAGCACGGCGGCGCTTGGCGCGGGGCCGAAGAAGGGCTCGCCCGCGAACTGGCCATTGTCGGGGATCGCCACGAAGGACACCGGATTGAACCGATGTTCGGTGGCGAAATGTTCGGCCTCGTCCAGAGTTTCGCGCGCCACCACGGCAACTTGCACGCTGCTGCCGGTGCCGGACCAGTCGAACACGAGGTCCGACACCGCGTAGGGGGTCTGGCCCTCGAGTGCGGCGGCGATCTGGGCGCGACGCTTGGCGGCGCCGGGGCCGGGTGCATTGACGGTGGTGTAAAGCACTTGCGACGCGGGCAGGATCAGCTTGGTGGTGATCCCGCGCGTCTCAAGCCCAAGCGCCGTCGAGCGCAGGAAGGACATCGCCCCGCCAAGGTCGGGCGCGTCCAGCGCGACCTCGCCGACGACGCTCCACCCGCGGATCGTCCGGTGCAGAAGGCCGATCCCCTCATGGCTGAGGTTGAGTGCGAAACTTGGTTTCATTCCTAGGCTCTAGCACAGGAGCTTCGCGCAAGGGAGGGCCGCGCCGATGTTCGCGGATTTCTACAGCAGGAAATCGCCGAGGGAAAGGAAATCCCCCGCGATTGGCCTTGCCATAGGCGCGGCGCAGCCTGACTCTGGCGCAAACGGAGGGCTTTTCATGACGCGATTGACCGGAATTCTTCTCGCGGTTGCGCTGATTGCGCCGGGGGCACTGTGGGCCGAGCCGCCGACCCCCATGATCACCGTCTCGGGCGAGGGGCAGGTGAGCCGCGCGCCCGACATGGCGACGATCACACTGGCGGTTACCGCCGATGGTGCAACCGGGGCCGCGGCAATGGGGCAGGTCGCCACAGGGCTTGCCGGGGTGCTGGCGCGGCTGAAGGACGAGGGCATCGACGCGCGCGACATGCAAACTTCGGGGCTGGACCTGTCGCCGCGTTGGGATGAGCCGCCGCAGGGCTCGACCCGGCCGCCGAAGATCGTCGGCTTTGTCGCGTCAAGCACGGTCAGCGTGCGGGTGCGGGCGCTCGATCATCTGGGCACGGTGATCGACGGGGTGGTCAGCACCGGGGCCAACGGCTTTTCCGGGCTGTCCTTCGGGCTGGCCGACCCCGCCCCGGCGCAGGATGACGCGCGCAAGGCTGCGGTGGCCGACGCGATGCACAAGGCGCAGCTTTACGCGGTGGCGGCGGGGGTGAAACTGGGCCCGGTGATGGCGATCTCGGATCAGTCGGCCAGCGTCCGGCCTTACGCGATGGCGGCGCCGATGATGACGAAGTCGGCCCCGATGCCGGTCGCGCAGGGCGAGATCGACCTTGATGCCTCGGTCACGATGGTCTTCGCCATCGCGCCCTGAGGCGGAAAGGCCCCGGCTTTCGCCGGGGCAACCGTTGTATCAGGCAGTTGCCTTGGCCAGCGCCTGATCCAGATCGGCGATCAGGTCGTCGGCATCCTCGATTCCGATCGACAGGCGCACCACGTTGTCGCCCGCACCCGCCAGTGCCCGCGCCTCGGGCGACAGTTGCCGGTGGGTGGTCGAGGCCGAGTGGATCACCAGCGACCGGGTATCGCCGAGGTTCGCAACATGGCTGAACAGTTCCAGCCCGTTGACCAGCTTCACCGCGGCGTCATAACCGCCCTTTATCGCAAAAGTGAAAAGCGCACCGGCCCCGCGCGGGCAAATCCGCGCCACACGGTTGTAATAGGGCGAGGAGGGCAGGCCCGCGTAGGTGACGAAATCGACCCGCGGATCCTTCTCCAGCCAGGTCGCCACCTTGATGGCGTTGGCGACGTGCCGCTCCATCCGCAGGCTGAGCGTCTCGATCCCCATCAGGGTGTAGTGCGCGCCCTGCGGGTTCATCGTCATGCCAAGGTCGCGCAGGCCAACGGCGATGCCGTAGAAGGTGAAGGCCATCGCCCCCAGCGCCTCGTGGAACTTCAGCCCGTGATAGGCCGGTTCCGGCTCTGACAGCGCCGGGAACTTGCCCGAGGCCGACCAATCGAACTTGCCGGAATCGACCACCGCGCCACCGGTCACGGTGCCGTTGCCGGTCAGGTATTTCGTGGTCGAATGCACCACCAGCGTCGCGCCATGCTCGATCGGGCGGCAGAGCCAGGGCGTGGCCGAGGTGTTGTCGACGATCAGCGGCAGGCCCGCCTTGTTCGCCACCGCTGAAACCGCGTCCAGATCGGTGATGTAGCCGCCGGGGTTGGCGATGGATTCGCAGAAGATCGCGCGGGTGTCGTCGTCGATCGCGGCCTCCAGCGCCGCCAGATCGTCGAAGTCGACGAACTTCGCCGACCAGCCGAACTTGCGGATCGTGTTCGAGAATTGCTGCACCGTGCCGCCGTAGAGGCGGGTGGAGGCGATCACGTTGCGCCCCGGCGCCATCAGCGGAAACAGCGCCAGGATCTGCGCGGCATGACCCGAAGAACAACAAACGGCGCCCGCGCCGCCCTCCAGCGTTGCGATGCGTTCCGCCAGCACCGACACCGTGGGGTTGGTCAGGCGCGAGTAGATGTAGCCCACTTCCTGCAGGTTGAAGAGCGCGGCGGCGTGGTCGGCGTCGCGGAACACATAGGCCGTGGTCTGGTAGATCGGCGTCTGGCGCGCGCCGGTGGCCGGATCGGGCTTGGCGCCCGCATGAATCTGCTGCGTCTCGAAAGCGTAGGTTCTGGTCATCGCATCCTCCCTGGAGCTTTGGCGCGAGGTTAGGGGAAGGCGCTCGGGCGCACAACGGGGTGCGGTGGGAACACCCGTTCTGCCGTCACCGTGCGGCGTGGGACGGCTGCCCGCACGGGGGGCGGGGAACACCAGAATGTTCCGGGCGCCGATTCGCCCGGTCTCAGGCCGGATCCGGGAAGCCGAGCGCCCTGCCGGTAGCGCGGATGTTGTCGGGCCAGCCCCCGGTGTGGCGGTCGAACCCTGCGGCATCGCCCGCGAAGAGCGCGCGCATCGCCTCCTCATAGCCGCGCCGGTCACCGGCAAGATCGGTCAGGATGCGATAGGCGGCCTCGCGCCCCTGGCGTGCGCGGTCCGCGCCGTCCTGCACCCGTCGCGCGGTTTCGACCAGTCGGCGCAGCGCGGCCGAGGCGCCGCCGGGTTGGGTGGCGAGCCAGTCCCAATGCCGCGGCAGCAGCGTGACCTCGCGCGCGGTGACGCCCAGCCTAGGGCGGCCACGGGCGGGCGCCGCGGGCGTTTCGCGCAGATCGAGATCGACCGGGCGGCCGGTTTCGGCGTCGAAGACGGCCAGACGCGGACCCTGCGCGGGATCGGCGCGGGCGGCGAGGCGGGCGCGCAAGAGGTTGCACAGGGTGGCGGCATCGCCATCGCCGATGCGGCAGTCGCCTTCGAAGGCGATCAGGGGGCGGTCCATCGGGGTTCCACAGATTTGGTATTTATATCCGGGTTAAAATATGGCATCCCGGCGCCGGATGCAACCGGAGAGCCGCCATGATCGACCGCACCGCCCGCAAGGCGGCCACCGCTGCCTGGAAGGACCGCCCCGCCGATGCGGGTATCTACGCCTTTCGCGATACGCAGGGCGGCGGCGTCTGGGTCGGCGCCAGCCCGACGCTGGGCGCGATCGAGAACCGGTTGCGGTTCAGCCTGCGCTCGGGTGGCGCGACCGAACCCGCGTTGGCGGCGGCCTGGGCTGCAGCAACGGGCGCGGGATTCGTGTTCGACGTGCTGGAACGGCTCGACCCCGACCTGGTGCCGCTGGCACGGGCGGATGCGTTGAAGGCGCGCGCCGCCCACTGGCGGGCGGCCCTGGGCGCACGGGGGCTGTGAGCGTTCAGCGCGTCCAGAACCCCTCGCGCTTCAGGGTGTTGCGGATCACCTGTTCGCGGCGGGGCAGGTCGGCGCGGTCGAACAGGGCGCGCGCCTTGCGGCCGCGGTTCTGGTAGACCAGTGTCTTGACCGGCTCGTGATCGCGCAGGACGCGGCGTATCTCTTTGACCTCGCAAACTTTTTCCAGAACCTCCACGGCCCGGTCGCTGGCGCGGGCGTAAAGCAGCGGCAGCGCGCGGTAATGGCAGGTGATGCTGCCGTCCAGAAGGCCGTCGGGGATGGTGTGGCGACCGCCGCCGAAGGAATGGATCACCAGCGGCAGCGCCACCTGATCCAGCCAGGGGTCGAGCGACTGGCACACAAGCTCCTCTGGCCGGTCGTCGCGGATCGACAGCGCGTAGTCGAGAAAGCGGCGGCCGAAAGCGGCGGGGTCGCGGTGGAAGAACCAGCCCGCGTTGAAGTAAAGGTAGCGTCGCCAGTATTCGTCGGGCTGGCTCAGGTCCAGGGAGCTTTGATAATCAAGCGAAAACCGGTCGTAGAGCGATTTCCAGATGGCACCATAGCCGGGTCCGTAAAGCTCGATCTGCGGCCAGGTGCCTTCGCGCTGCATCGAGGCCGAGGGGCGGTCGAAGTCGAACGGCACATCGGCGAGTGGCCCGAGAAAGAGCGTATCGGTGTCGAAAAACACGAAGGGCTCGCCGGGGGGCAGGGCGGAAAGCGCCTCGATCTTGTTGCCGTAGGGATAGCTGTCGCCGAAAAACTGGTTGGTGAAGGGCAGGAAGGTTGCCCCAAGGTCGGTGAGAAGCCCGCGCACGGCCGGGTCGGCGATGCGCGGATCGCTGCGCCAGCGCGGGCCGGGTTGCGGCTCGGCGATGAACAGGCGGGCGGTCAGGCCGGGGTTGGTCTCGGCGAGGCTGGCGGCGAGGATCACCGCCTCGTACTGCAACCGCCCGGCTTGCGCGACGACGAGGATGTTGTAGGCCGGGGTGTCCGTCATGCCGTTGAAACGCCTTGAAAATACCGATACCGAAATCGCACCGAAACCACACCGATAATGCACCGACGTTTGCGGTATTTCCGTCGAGTATAGGCGAGGGGGACCGGGGGTGCAGCCCCGGCGGGCGGTGGCGCGGCGGGTGGCGCATTCGTGCAACAGGGGGGCTATTCCCGCGCCGGTGTCATGCCCGCGAAAGCGGGTATCTCCGGTCGGTGGGCGGGCGGGTTGCGCGGGTCGGGGGGAGATCCCCGCTTGCGCGGGGATGACAGCGGTGGCGAGGCGCCCGCGCCTTACCCCTTGGGCGTGAAGCGCAACGACAGGCAGGACATGCCGCCGTCGAGCTTGGCGCATTCGCTGTTGCCGATCTCGTGCAGGTCGTAGCCAAGCCCGCGCAGGCGTTCGGCGGTGCGGGGAAATCCGGCGGGCATCAGCACGAGATCGTTGAAGCGGATCGTGTTGGCGCAGGCGTCCTCGCCCTCGGCGGTGTGGATCACGCGGTAGCCCTTGAAGCAGCCCGAGGCGTCGAGTTTGGGGGTGGACAGGATCGTTTCGGCGTCGAGCAGCGAGCAGTCGGTCTTGAAGTGCAACACACCCGGCGGGGTGAAGACCTCGCGCACCGCGTAGCCCCAACGGGCGACGAGGCGGGTCAGTTCCTCGACCCCCTTGGCATCGGTGCGGGCCGAGCGGCCGACGAGAATCTCGCGCTCCGTGGTCAGGATGTCGCCGCCCTCGATGGTGCCGGGGCCCTTGATCTCGACCACTTCATCATAGAGCGCGCGCAGCGTCGGCGCCATCTGGGCGGCCTCGCCGAGGCGGCTGGGGGCGCCGGGGCGCATCACCACGGCGCCTTCGGGCAGGCAAAGCGCGGTATCCTCGACAAAGACCGAGTCGGGGAAGTCGGTCAGCGGCGACAGTTCGATCACCGTGGCGCCGGTGGAGCGCAGCGCGGCGATGTAGTCGGCGTGATGGCGGCTCATCAGGCCGAGGTCGGGCGTGCCGGTATCGACCGCACGCAGCCCGCGGGCGATGCTGGCCGCGGGGGCGCGGGCGATGGCGTGGGTGAAACGGTAGGAACGGTCGGTCATGGCGAGCCCCGGCTGAAGGTTGGTCGCGCTCTCCTATCCGCTTGGGGACCGTGCGTCGAGGGGGCGGCGTTTGCGCGAGGTCAAGGCGGGCGGCGGGCTGTCGTGGCATACTTAATGATATGTGAAAGTCAGGGGGATGCTGATCATGAAGACTCCGCAAACGAAAACGACGGGAACGACGACGGCGGCCGGGATCCCGGGGATGGATATGAACCGCGCGGGATTGGGCGCCGCGGCATGGATGAGCGCCGGGATGATGGAGACGCTGACCGCGCTGGGCAACGAGGTGATGGCCTTCGTGACCGCCCGGATCGCCGAGGACATGAAGACGCAGCACGCGTTGCTGACCTGCAAGGATATGGCTGAGGCGCAGCGCATTCAGGTCGAGTTCGTGAAAACGGCGCTGGAGCACTACACGGCGGAAACCGGGAAGCTGGTGCAGCTTGGCGCCGGGGTCATGACCTCGGCAATGCCGCAGCGCGCGAAGGACAACGACCCGGTCTGAGGTCGGACCGGAACGAGCGCGCAATTCCCGTGCGCGGGTGTCAGGAGTGCCCGCGGTGTTGACGGCGAAGGCTTCCCGCGCGCGCTCCGTGAGTGGCGGATTCCTGCGGTTGGCGATGGGCATCGTCATCCCGGGCATCCGGGCCGTGCGGCATGGGGTCAACCCGCAGAAAACGCAGGACTCTTGCGGCGGGCGGCGAGATCGGCGACGTGCGCGGGAGGATGGTGGAGGATTTTTTCTTCGTCGAACCGGTCTCTTGTGAACTCACGGAGATCACGTCATAACTGATTAGTTTCAGAGGCTTACGTCTGTTTCGGGACGGCCTGTAGAGCGACGGAGCCGGTATTCCCAAGATGATTTCCTGGTGTTCGACGGTCGCGACGCGCATCAGGATTGTCGTTTTGCGATATCCGATTGTCATTTGTCGGGAACGGATTGTCGTTTTGTGGGAAATCTTTCGAAATCTTTCCGAGAAACTGCAGTCCACATTGAATTTCTGCCCCTTGGTCTGCTCCGATTGGTCTTGCCGTCCGTTCGACTGCAATTTTGAGCTTTGACGCTGTCGTGATGCGGGCCACGGCCAGCGGTGAATACGACGCAGGCACGTCAATCGGAGAGTCGGGATGAGTCCTGTCAGCCGCCCCGGGTCCTTGGTGGCTTTGACGAGAGCGGCAACCATTGGGTTTACCGCAGTAGCCGAGGCTGCCGAACTGTCCGACTTCCCGACCGACGCCGAGACAGGCGGACCAAAGGTCAGCGTCCCGCTCATCGACACTTGCAGCGCGACGACCAGGATGCGAGGCGAGTTCTCATCCAGATCGTCGCGCTACAGCCACTTCAGGCTTCGTGCGTTTATTCAGCCGGAGGTGCGCTTTTCGTAACATTCGTTCGATCGCCTTGTGTGCGATGCCGCCAGGTCGGTGTATGCACCGGCCTTAAAGTCCAAGTGACCTAGTGTTCTCCACCTGACGGATGGTTCCCGTTGTCGTTCTGGTGTGCTATTCTCGCGGCATGAGACGCGATGGAATCTGCCTATACCTTGGCCCCGTTGAGCGTGAGCAGCTTGAAGCCCTGCTCACCGACCGAAATACGCCGCGC
>NZ_CBAICG010000065.1:0-13618 GCF_964715405.1 Solirhodobacter sp.
GACCAGTCGAGACCAGCCAGCGCCAGCAGGCTTGCCACCATCCCCGTCACCTGCCGGAGCGGCAGGCCAAACAGCGCCCGCAAGGTCAGGCAAGCCTGGATCGCCGCATCGGTGAACACAGGCTGCCGACCGCGCTTGCCTGTCGGTTCTCCCCGACGTCCGGCAGCTTCATCCGTGCCGTCATCGCAGCGGCGGCGATCTCGCTCGTCTCAAGCGCCAGTTGCAACTGCTCGGCGGTCTCGGACGACGCGCCAAACCGGTGTGCCCGGTGCCCGGCCAACTGATGCCTGCCCTTCGCTTGCGCTCCGGGCGTTCCTCACTTCGATCCGTCCACTGGACGGCTCGATCCTGCTTCGCAGGACCGCTCATCACACTCGATCAAGATCGCCTGCGCCTTCACCTCGGCCAGAAGCCGCGTGGTGAAGCTGCGCAGTTCCTCGGGGTCTTCCGGCAAGGACAGGGTCTGATCCAGCATGTGAGAAGTTTATCCCACTGTATTCCTTGTGGGAATCCTCTTGATCCGGGATCGGCAGATTATCCCGCCGCCAAGGGCTGCCACGTCCGCTGCGGCGCCCACCAGTCGATCCCCTCCAGCAACATCGACAATTGGGCGGGCGTCAGTGCCACCTTGCCCTCCTTCGCCGAGGGCCAGACGAACCGCCCCCGCTCCAGCCGCTTCATGAACATGCAGGCGCCTTGGCCATCCCACCAGATCACCTTCACGAGGTCACCCCGGCGGCCTCGGAAGACAAACAGGTGCCCGGCAAAGGGATCCTGCCTCAGCACCGCCTCGGCTTGCGCAGCCAGCGCCGCAAAGCCCTTTCGCATGTCGGTGACCCCGGCCGCCAGCCAGACCCGCGTATTGGCTGGAACCGGGATCAAACCGACAGCCCCCGGATCAGTCGCGCCAGCGCCTCCGGATCGTAGCTCCCGCTGATCCGCATCCGGTGCCCGCCCGCCAGGTCGATCTCGATTTGGTTCCCTGCAGCAGGCATCGACGGGGCCACAGGCGCCTCCTTGACGATCTCCACCGGCAGAATGCGCAAACCTGCTTCCTCTGATCCCGTTCCAGGCTTGGGCCGATACTTGGGATCGCGCAGCCATTTGAAGATCAGGTTCGCGTTCACCGTGTAACGAAGCGCAACCTGCGCAACCGATACGCCGGGCGCAGTCGTCTGCAAGCAGATCAACTGCTTCTCCTCATCCGTCCAAAGCCGTCTTGTCCGCCGCGCCACGCCTGCACCTTAGTGTCCACTATCGTTGGTGGACAGTATCCGGCACTCTCAGCCCGCGGCAGAGCGGTCAGGCCGGACGCTTACGCCCTATCTGCGGCGGGCCAAGTCGATCGAGGAACTGCTGCCCTGGCTTTACCTGAAGGGCATTTCAACCGGCGACTTCTCCGAAGCCTTGGGCGCAATACTTGGGCCGGATGCGCCGGGCCTGTCGGCCAGCACCATCACCAGGCTGAAGGCGGATTGGTGGGACGACTACGAACGCTGGTCCAAGCGCGATCTGTCAGCGCGGCGCCATGTCTGCTTCTGGGCGGACGGGGTCTACTTCACGCCCCGTCTCGATGAAGATCGTCAATGTATACTGGTGATTATCGGGGCTGACGAATGGGGCAACAAGGATGTTCTGGGCTTGATCGACGGCTTTCGTGAGAGCACCCAGAGCTGGCGCGAACTGCTTTTGGACCTGAAGCGCCGGGGGCTGGAAGCCGCACCCAAGCTGGCTGTCGGTGACGGTGCCATGGGATTCCGGGCCGCGCTGCAGGAGGTTTACGGCAAGACGCGGGTCCAGCGCTGCTGGGTGCACAAGACGGCGAATGTGCTCAACGCGCTGCCAAAGTCGGTGCAGCCCGAGGCCAAGGCGCATCTGAAAGACATCTGGATGGCGGAACCCAGGGCCGGGACCGATGCCGCGTTCGATTTCTTCGTCGAGGCTTGCGGCGTGAAATACGACCGGGCGGTCAAATGCCTGACCAAGGACCGCGCCGATCTGCCGGCATTCCACGATTTTCCAGCCGAGCACCGGAAGCACATCAGGACCGGCAACCCGATCGAAAGCACCTTCGCCACCGTCCGCCACCGAACGACCAAGACCAAAGGCTGCCTCAGCCGCCAGACGGCACTGGCTATGACTCACCAGCTGATGCTGTCCGCCAAGAAAAAATGGCGCAAACTCGACGGTCAGAACCGCTTGGCAGAAATCATCCAGGGGGTTGAATTCCGCGACGGCATCAAGCACGAAATCAAAGCCGCCTGATCAGACCGTCACCAACTTCCGGGCATAGCTCCGATCTGATCGACGGCCATGACTGGAATCGGTAGGCATAGCGACCTGTCGTGATACCGAACACGCCCAGTTCGCACGCCAGCCGCAACCGCCGGATCGATCTTTCTCCATTTCATGCGGACGGATTTTGCGTCGATCGAAGCGCCCTCTGACAGGCCGCTGTTTCTGTGGGGATTCTGCTGTTGGCTGGCAACTCGAGCCCAGTGTGTCTTCATCCGGCGTGCTCACGAGGCTGCGGCACCGGGACAGCCCGCTCCCCTCCGGGGTCAGACGTGAACCGGAAGGAGGACATGGGCAGCATCACATCGGCCAAAGTCACCTGATCAAAGGCCGCCAAGAAGGCCGCGATGGCCTTGCGTCCTACGGCGGGCAAGCGGCACGGTCCGACGATCGGGCAGGCCATGCCGTCCTGAAAACATTCAAACACGCCGAAATCGGTTTCGGTTAATCGCAGCACGGCACCGAGGTTGATGTCTTCAGGCTTTTTCGCCAACAGGTAGCCCCCCCCGCGCCCCTTGATGCCCTGCAGGTAACCTGCGCGCGTCAGCTTCAGGACGACTTTTTTCAAATGACCGTGCGATATCCCGAATATGTCGGCGGTTTCCTCAATCGTCACGCGGTCCGCACCCCGAGATGCGGCGATCATCAGGACGCGCAGGGCATAGTCGCTGAACTTGGTCAGGTGCACGGGGGGCAACTCTCTCGGACTTCTGTCACATCCTCGTTCGAAAAGGGTCACATGGGAATGGCCGGAATCAACGGGCGTCAGAAGGGCGCACCCTTGGCGCCTGCAAAAGGATACTTCATTTGACCTAAATCAAGGGCGGGTGCTGCGGGTTCGGGCATAGCGGCGCTATGACAAACGCACCGCGCCCCATCCTGATCCGCCTGCTGCTTGGACTTGTCGTCGCGGTCTTCCTGGCGCTGCCCGGATTGGCCGATACCGTGTTGGCGAAATACCTGCCGACGGTGCAGGCGGCCGACCTTGTCGCCGGAGCCGATGCCTTCGGCCCGATCCGCAGCGATCTGGCTGTCGCGCCGGTTCTGAAGGGCGGCCAGCAGATCGGCTGGGTGTTCCTGACCTCGGACTTCGTGGGGACAACGGGGTATTCCGGCAAACCGATCCATACGATGGTCGCGGTCGATCTGGCGGGCAAGATCAGTGGGGTGAAGCTGGTCAAACACTCGGAACCCATTGTTCTGATTGGCATCCCCGATGCGAAGGTCAAGGCGCTTGCGGCCAGCTACATCGGCATGGATCTGGTCGCGATGGCCAAATCGGGCGGCAAGCATGACATGAACATCATCTCGGGCGCCACCGTCACGGTCATGGTGCTGGACGATTCAATCCTGCGTTCAGGCCTCAAGGTCGCCCGTTCCTTGGGCTTGGGCGGGCTTGCGCCCGAGGTTGTCGCCGGTCCGACCGTTGAATTGGACCCCGCCGCCAAGGCTCCGGAGGGCTGGATGGCGCTGGAGGGGGACGGCACCCTGCGCCGCCTGTCGCTGGATGTTGGGCAGGTAAATGCCGCCTTTGCCGCGCTGAACGACCCGCGTGCCACGGCCAGGCCGGAGACCGCCCCCCCGGACACGACATTTACCGAAATGCAGGTGGCCCTGGTGTCAGTGCCCGCCATCGGTCAGGCGCTTCTCAGCCCGCAGGATCAGACGAACCTGACCGCATGGCTGCAACCCGGCGATCAGGCCCTGATGATCGTGGGCAAGGGCATCTTCTCGTTCAAGGGCTCGGGCTATGTCCGCGGCGGCATCTTTGACCGGATCGTGCTGGTGCAGGATGACGTGTCGGTCCGCTTCCATGACAATGATCACAAGCGGCTGGTGGGCATCGCGGCCCAGGGCGCGCCCGAATTCACCGAAACCGACCTGTTCCGCATTCCCGCTGTGTCCGGCTTTGACCCCGCCAAGCCATTCCGCATCCAGCTTCTGGTGCAGCGTCAGGTGGCCGCGATCGAGAAGGACTTCCTCACCTTCGACCTCGCCTATCAACTTCCGCCGCATTATCTGCGGGCGATTGCAGCCCCGGCCGTTGTGGCCGCCCCGGTTCAGGATGAAACCGCCGCCCAAACCGCCCTGTGGGAAAAAATCTGGCTCGACAAGAAGGTCGAGATTGCCGCCCTTGCCGCCATGCTGGCCGTGCTGACGCTGGTGTTCTTCTTTCAGGGCCTGGCCACGCGCAACGCCCGCGTCTTCTTCTGGTTCCGCATCGGATTTCTGACCGTCACGCTGGTCTTTCTGGGCTGGTACGCCAATGCGCAACTGTCGGTCGTCAACCTGATGGCGCTGTTCGGTGCCTTGGTGACCGGCTTCAGCTGGCAGGCGTTCCTGCTGGACCCGCTGACCTTCATCCTGTGGTTCTCGCTGGCGGCGGCGCTGCTCTTCTGGGGGCGTGGGGCCTATTGCGGCTGGCTGTGCCCCTTTGGCGCCCTGCAAGAGCTGACCAACAAGATCGCCCGCGCCCTGCATATCCCGCAATGGACGCTGCCCTGGGGCCTGCACGAGCGTCTTTGGCCGCTGAAATACATGATCTTCCTAGGCCTGTTCGGCGTGTCCCTGATGTCGATTGATCAGGCCGAGCATTATGCCGAAATCGAGCCCTTCAAGACCGCCA
The DNA here is from genome assembly GCF_964715405.1 of Solirhodobacter sp. Lineage (NCBI taxonomy): Bacteria > Pseudomonadati > Pseudomonadota > Alphaproteobacteria > Rhodobacterales > Paracoccaceae > Solirhodobacter > Solirhodobacter sp. Next base: position 4,922 of record NZ_CBAICG010000065.1, read on the forward strand.
TCGTGCTGAAGTTTGTCCGCGCCTGGCCTTTCGTGGCCTATGTGGTGGCGTTGCTGGCGGCGGGTCTGTTCGTGGAACGCTTCTACTGCCGCTATCTTTGCCCGCTGGGAGCGGCCTTGGCCGTTCCCGCCCGGCTACGGATGTTCGACTGGCTGAAGCGCTATCACGAATGCGGCCATCCCTGCCAGACCTGCGCCAACGAATGCCCGGTTCAGGCCATCCACCCGACCGGAGAGATCAATCCGAACGAGTGTGTCAACTGCCTGAATTGTCAGGTGCTTTACCAAAGCAAAAGCAAATGCCCTGTCGTCATCCGCCAAGACAAACGGCGCGCGGCGGTGGGAACAGTCGAACCAGCCCTGCGGATGCCCGGCGATCTGGTCAACCATCCCAATGTGAAAGGACCGAGAAATGTCTGAAACGCAAAAACCCGGACTGAGTCGGCGCGGATTGCTTGGCGCAACTGCAGGGGCCGCCGCTTTGGGCGGGCTTGGCGCCTCGCGTCTGGCCATGCTGGCCGCTGCCGCTGGTGTGACAGCCACCGCAGCCGACGCCGCCGCACCCGGCTTTGAGGTCGCCCCCGGCCAGTTGGACGACTACTACGGCTTCTGGTCCTCGGGCCAGTCGGGCGAGATGCGCATCCTTGGCATCCCCTCGATGCGCGAGTTGATGCGGGTGCCGGTGTTCAACCGCTGCTCTGCCACCGGCTGGGGCCGGACCAACGAAAGCCGCCGCATTCTGAATGAAACCATGAGCGACGAAACCAAAGCCTACCTCGCCGCCAACGGTCAGGTCGTGCATGAAAACGGCGACCTGCACCACGTCCACATGTCTTTTACCGAAGGCAAGTATGACGGCCGCTTCCTGTACATGAACGACAAGGCCAATACCCGCGTCGCCCGCGTGCGCTGCGACGTGATGAAAACCGACAAGGTGCTGGAGATTCCGAACGCCCGCGGCATCCACGGACTGCGCCCGCAGAAATGGCCACGCACCAACTATGTGTTCTGCAATGGCGAGGATGAGACGCCGCTTGTCAACGACGGCACGACCATGACCGACATCTCGACCTACACCAACATCTTCACCGCCGTGGCCGCCGACGAATTCAAGGTGGCGTGGCAGGTGCAGGTTTCGGGCAACCTGGACAACACCGACGCGGATTATGAAGGCAAATGGGCGTTCTCCACCTGCTACAACTCCGAGATGGGGATGAACCAGGCCGAGATGACCGCGGCCGAGTTTGACCACGTCGTGGTCTTCAACATCGCAGAGATCGAAAAGGGCATCGCTGCCGGTGATTTCAAGGTGATGAACGGCTGCAAGATCATTGATGGCCGCAAAGGGTCGAACAAGAACTACACCCGCTACATTCCGGTCGCCAACAACCCGCACGGCTGCAACATGGCGCCCGACAAGATCCACCTGTGCATAGGTGGCAAACTGTCGCCCACGGTCACGGTGATCGACGTCACCAAACTGGACACGCTGTTCGCCTCGTCGGTTGACCCGCGCTCGGTCGTGGTGGCCGAACCCGAACTTGGCCTTGGCCCGCTGCACACGGCGTTCGACGGCAAGGGCAACGCCTTCACCTCGCTGTTCCTCGACAGTCAGGTGGTCAAGTGGAACATCGCCACCGCCATCAAGGCTTACAACGGCGAAAAGGTTGACCCGATTCTTGACAAGCTCGATGTGCAGTATCAGCCCGGCCACCTGAAAACCACCTTGGGCGAGACGCTGGATGCGGATGGCAAGTGGCTGGTTTGTCTGTGCAAATTCTCCAAAGACCGCTTCATCAACGTGGGGCCGTTGAAGCCCGAGAATGACCAGTTGATCGACATTTCCGGCGACAAGATGAAGGTCGTGCACGACGGCCCGAACTTTGCCGAACCGCATGACGCAATTGCCGTTCCGGTGTCGATGGTGAACCCCCTTTCGGTCTGGGACCGCAAAGACCGCATGTGGGCCGAAACCCGCAAGCAGGCCGAGGCGGACGGCGTCAATCTGGATGACTTTCAGGACAAGGTGATCCGCGACGGCAACAAGGTGCGGGTCTACATGTCCTCGCAGGCGCCGAACTTCAGCCTTGAAAGCTTTACCGTCAAGCAAGGCGATGAAGTCACGGTCTGCGTCACCAACCTTGATGACATCGACGATCTGACCCACGGTTTCACCCTTGGCAACCACGGCATCGCGATGGAGATCGGGCCACAAGCCACGTCCTCCGTCACCTTCGTGGCGACCCAGCCCGGCGTGCACTGGTATTACTGCCAATGGTTCTGCCACGCCCTGCATATGGAAATGCGTGGCCGGATGCTCGTTGAACCGAAGGCCGCCTGAGATGAGCCTGCCCCTAAGCCTTGCCCTTGTCCTGCTGGCGCTGCCCGCGCTGGCGGATGAGGTGCGCGTGGCCGCTGGGGCAGATCTGCAAACCGCCATCGCCGGGTCACACCCCGGCGATGTGCTGCTGTTGTCTGCGGGCACCTATCCCGGCCAATTCGTGATTGACCATTCGGTTACGCTGCAAGGCGTGCCGGGGACCATTCTGGACGGGCAGGGCACTGGCACCGTCATCACCCTGACCGGCGACGACATCACCCTGAAGGGGCTGGCGATCACCCATTCCGGTGGGCGTGGCGAGGATATGGATGCCGGGGTCAAGATCGTCAAAGGCGCAGATCGCAATGTGGTGGAGGGCAATCGCCTGACCGACAATTATCACGGCGTTGATGTGCATGGCGGCATCGACTGCGTGGTGCGCGATAACGTGATCGAGGGCCGCCAGACCAACCGGATGAACCAGCGCGGCAACGGGGTTTATGTCTGGCACTCCCCAGGCCTGATCGTTGAGGGAAATGACATCCGCTGGGGGCGTGATGGGATCTTTTCCAACACCTCAAGCCTCGACATCTACCGCAACAACCTGTTTCGCGACCTGCGCTTTGCCATCCACTACATGTATACCCATGACTCCGAGGTGTCCGGCAATACCTCAATCGGCAACCACCTCGGCTTTGCCATCATGTTTTCCGACCATGTGAAGGTGGAAAACAACATGTCGTTGGATGACCGCGATCATGGGTTGATGATCAACGCCTCCAATTATTCCGATTTCTCGGGCAATCTGGTGGAGGGGGCGGCGAAATGCACCTTCATCTATGACGCCAACAAGAACCTGTTCGTCGGCAACCGGTTCGAGGGCTGCGACATCGGCATCCACTTCACCGCCGGAAGCGAGGGTAACGCCATGACCGGCAACGCCTTTATCGGCAACCGGACGCAGGTGAAATACGTCGGTACCCGGCATATCGAGTGGAGCTTTCAGGGCCGCGGCAACTTCTGGTCTGATCATCCTGTCTTTGACCTGAACGGCGATGGCATTGCCGACAGCCCCTTTCACCCCAACGACCTGATGGACTCCATCCTGTGGTCGCAACCGGCCGCGAGTTTGCTGATGGGCTCCCCCGCCGTGCAACTGATCCGCTGGAGCCAATCTTCCTTCCCCGCCATCCTGCCCGGTGGTGTGGTTGACAGCCATCCGCTCGTAACCGCCCCGGTCATCGAAATCCCCGCCAAAATTGCCGCGATGGCTGCCCTTGTGGGTGACCGCTGGCAGAAAGACCCGTCCCATGACGCCGACACTGACGCTGCAATGTCTGACTAAGACGTACGGCGCGCAGGTTGCGCTGTCTGATGTGTCCTTGACCGTCGCCCCCGGCGAGCGGGTGGCTTTGCTGGGGCATAATGGCGCTGGCAAATCGACGATGATGAAGATCATCCTTGGCCTGATCCCCTATGACAAGGGCGAATTGCAGGTGACCGGCGCCGCCCCCGGTTCCCCGCACGCGCGCCGCAATGCTGCCTACCTGCCCGAAAATGCCGCCTTCCACCCCGCCCTGACCGGGCTGGAACAGATGCACCACTACCTGTCCTTGCGCGGCGAAAGCCCCAAACTGGCGCTGGCCTTGCTGGAGCGGGTCGGTCTGGGTGCGGCGGCCCGTCGTCGCATTGGCACCTATTCCAAAGGCATGCGCCAGCGGGTTGGCCTTGCGCAGACCCTGATCGGAAAGCCCGCGCTTCTGGTGCTGGATGAACCGACCAGCGGCCTTGACCCGGTGTCGCGCCGCGATTTTTACGAACTGCTCGACGGGCTGGCGGCGGAAGGCGCGTCCATCCTGCTGTCCTCGCACGCGCTGACCGAGGTCGAGGCGCGGACCGACCGCATCCTGATCCTGTCCGGCGGGGTTCTTGTGGCCGAGGGCACCCTGGCCGACCTGCGCCACACCGCAGCCCTGCCGGTGGCCTTTCAGGTCACGCCCCGCGCCGAAAGCAGCGCGCTCGTAGCCGCAGCCCTGCCCGAAGCGGTGGCCCAATCGGGCACCCTGATCCTGTCCTGCGCCCAAGATCAGAAGCTGGCGCTGCTGGCCCGGATCATCGCCCTTGGCGACCAGATCGCGGATATCGACGTCCTGCCGCCCTCGCTTGAGGATATCTACAGCCATTTCAGCAAAAGGGCCGGGCAATGAACCGCATCCTTGCCACCGCCGGAACCGAGTTCCGCATCGCCCTGCGCAACCGCTGGGTTGCCATTTCCATCGCGATGATGGCGCTGTTTTCGCTTGTGCTGTCGGCGGCGGGGTCGTCAGCCACTGGCACCATCGGCGCGGACCGGCTGTCGGTCGTGGTGGCCAGCCTGACCAGCCTTGCGGTCTATCTGGTGCCTTTGGTCGCCCTTCTCATGTCGTTCGACGCCATCGCGGGCGAGGTGGAGCGGGGGACGCTGCCCCTGCTTCTGACCTATCCGGTGTCGCGGACCGAGATTCTGCTGGGCAAACTGCTGGCCCATCTGGCGATCCTGACGCTGGCGGTGGCGGTGGGCTACGGCATCGCCGCCGTGGCCGCCCTGGCGGTGGACCCTGCGGCGATGAAGGGGCTGCCGTCGTTGTGGCGGTTGATGTGGTCGTCGGTCCTGCTGGGGGCGACGTTCCTTGGCGTCGGCTATGCCGCCTCGGCGCTGGCACGCAGGCCGTCGGGGGCGGCGGGGCTGGCGATCGGGCTTTGGCTGGGGGTGATCGTGCTCTATGATCTGGGCTTGCTGGCCGCGATCGTGGCCGACAACGGCGGCATCTTCACCACCAAGGTCTTTCCGGTGGCGTTGCTGGCGAACCCGGCGGATGCGTTCCGGCTGTACAACCTGGCCGCCTCGCAGGCCACTTCGGCGGCCTCTGGGGTGGCGGGGGCGGCCAATACGATCCCGGTCTGGGCCTCGCTGACGTCCATCGTGCTTTGGCCCGTCGCAGCCTTGACGCTTGGCACCATCGCGTTCCGCAGGGTGACCCCATGAAACCCCTGATCCTTGCCTTGCTAATGCTGGCCGCCTGCAGAGAGGATGCCCCGGTCCCCCTGCCGACGGCGATAACGGCTGACGCGACGGGCTATTTCTGTGAGATGGACATTCTGGGCCATCCCGGCCCCAAGGCGCAGATTCACCTTGCGACCTATCCTGAGGCGCCCTTGTTCTTCAGTCAGGTCAAAGATGCCGTGGCCTATCTGCGGATGCCCGAACAAGACGACACCGTCACCGCCACCTATGTCAGCGACATGGGCGCCGCCCCAAGCTGGGAGAATCCCGGCGCCACCAACTGGATCGCGGCGGACAAGGCGGTTTACGTCGTGGGCTCTGACGCCAGAGGCGGCATGGACGCGCCCGAGTTCGTGCCCTTCGGTGACCCCGTCAAGGCGCGGGACTTTGCCGCCCAGCACGGCGGGCAGGTGATGACGCTGGCGCAAATCCCTGACAGCGCGTTGACAGCCAGCACGCCCGCCAGCGACAGCGACGCCGACTATGCCGCCCGCATGCGCTCTCTTTCCGCCAACGGAGGTTGATATGCCCATCCTGACCCGCCGCCGCTTTCTGACCCTGTCCGCCGTGGCCGCCCTGCCTTTGTCCTTCCCGGCCCGTGCGGCACAGATCACGCAATGGCACGGCGCCGCCCTGGGCGCCGAGGCGGCGATCTACCTGGACCACCCCGACGCCGATGCCATAATCGCCCGCGCCGTGGCCGAGATTGACCGGCTGGAAAGCGTCTTCAGCCTGTATCGAGCCGAATCCGCCCTGTCGCAGTTGAACGCAGCAGGAAGGCTGGATGCACCGCCCTTTGAACTGCTGGAATGCCTTGCCCTTTGCGCGCGTGTCCACACCGCAACCGCCGGTCTGTTTGACCCGACGGTCCAACCCCTCTGGCAGCTTTACGCGACCAGCTTTGCGGCCGGTGGTGCGCCCACCTCTGACCAGATCACGGCTGTTCTGCCCCGGATCGGACTTCCTCGCGTCACTTACGACAGCGACGCCGTCCTGCTGCCCGACGGCATGGGGTTGACCCTGAATGGCGTGGCGCAAGGATTCATCGCCGACAAGGTGGCCGAGTTGTTGACGGCAGAAGGCCTGACTGACATCCTGATCAACACCGGAGAATTCCGTGCCCTTGGCCGGATGCCGGGTGCCCGGGGCTGGCCCGTCAAGCTGGTCAGCGGCGGTGAGGTCAGCCTTGCGGCGCGCGCATTGGCGACCTCGTCTCCGTTGGGGACGGTGTTTGATGCCGAGGGCAAGGTGGGACATATCCTGCACCCCGGAACTGGCCTGCCCGCGGCGCCGCTCTGGACGTCGATTTCGGTCAGCGCTCCGTCTTCGGCGGTGGCTGATGCGCTGTCAACCGCCGCCTGCCTGATGCCGGATCGCCTCTCGATCTTGGCCGCCCTGTCGCATTTCTCCGATGCCCGGATCGAAGCTCTCGTCTGATCCGGCCCCAAGTTCCGTTGAAACCCCAAGGAAACCACGATGAAAACCCTGAGCATCATAGCCGCCCTCGCCCTCACCCTCACGACCGCCCCGGCCTTTGCCGGGGGTGATGCCACCAAAGGCGCCGATGACTTCAAGCGCTGCACGGCCTGCCATTCCATCGTGGCCCCGGATGGCACCGTCGTTCAAAAGGGTGGCAAGACCGGCCCGAACCTTTTTGGCGTGGTCGGTCGCAAGGTCGCGAGTTTCCCGGATTTCAAATACGGCGCCTCGATTGCCGCCGCCGGTGCAAAGGGTCTGATCTGGGACGAGGCGATGGTGGCGGCCTATGTCACCGACCCGACCGCCTGGCTGAAGGAACAGACAGGCGACACTGCCGCCGTCGCCAAGATGACCTTCAAGATGGCAACGGGCGGCGAGGATGTCGCGGCCTATCTGGCCTCGGTCAAATAGGCGCCCCAGAACCGGTGAAGGTGCCCGCAGCCGGTGAAGGCCGAATGCGGGCTATCCCGACAAACTCGGCAAGGCCAGGCTCCCGAGGCTTCAAGGGAAAAGGGCACGGTCAGGCAAGAGGTTCGGATTTGCTGCAACCGGATGGAAGCACGGCGGGATGGCTCCGGCCGTGATAGCCGCTCCATCGTCGCCAGATGGCCCGACCGAAGCGCCGTGAGGCGCGCAGGGCCTCGTTGCGCGCGATCGCTCCGGCAGTGTCGGCCCTCCACGGCTTGGCGTTCTTGCGCGACTGGATGATCGCGGCGCCGCGGGCGGCAGCGCCGCGGCACTTCCGGCTGTCGAAGGCCCCGTCCGTTGTCCCGCAGTGGTTTGTGCGCAAACCACGAGAGGGGGCGGTGACGCTGGCGATCTCCCGATCGGGCGGGATCTGGTCGAGAAGCTCGGGCAGCATGGGCGCATCGCCCACATCGCTCGTTGTGAGCTCGGCCGCCCGGATTTCCAGGGTTTTCTCGTCGATCCCCCCTCTCGGCGAATGTGCCATTCGCCTGCCGGGCAATGGATGTGGACCTTGCGCCAGAACCGACGTTTGGACCCGCCGTGCTTGCCCGTTCAGCGGGAAAACAGTCCCCCGGACTGTCTTCTGATCCGCTTCACTCCACTCGCCTTCGACCTTGATCCCGGTGCTGTCGATCAGCAGGTGCAGTGGCCCCTGCGACCCGCGATACGGGATGTTGACGGCAAGGGTCTTCTGACGGCGGCTCAAGGTGCTGAAGTTTGGCACCTCCCACTCCAGGCCGACGAGCTGCAAGAGGCTCTCGACGATCCCGGTCGTTTGCCGCAACGGCAGCTTGGCAGAACTTTGATTGTCAGGCAGAACTGGATCGCGGTATCAGAGAACACCGCAGGGCGACCGGGGTTCCCGTCATGCGGCGCAAGCCAGGTCATCTCCTTGTCCAGCTAGATCAGCAGCGACCCGCGCTTGCGGCGCGACGCTGTGTAGCTGGGCCAGTTCGTCCTGCGGTAGCGGGAGGGTGATCGCTTGCTCATATGGCCTGGCTAACCGCATGGATCCACGATGTGAATCGCCCATGATCAGAGTTGTGCAACACTGCTCTGGCCGGACCTTGGCGTCGAACCCGTGGCGGGCCGCACCGGGCTGGCCCTCGGTCTTGGCAAGACCGGAACCACCGTGGCACGGCTGTGCAAGGCGATGGGGCTGACGGTGCTGGGCTGCCGGGCGCGGCCGTGCCCCACGCCCGAGGTTGACGAAGTGCACGCGGTCGGCGACCTGCCCGGCCTGCTGGCGCGCGCCGATTACGTCGTCTGCTGCGTGCCGCTGACCGAGGCGACGCGGGGGCTGATCGGCGCCACCGCCTTCGCCGCGATGAAGCCGGGGGCGGTTCTGATCGACGTCTCGCGCGGCGGCGTGGTGTCCGGCGCGGCGC
>NZ_CBAICG010000066.1:0-12815 GCF_964715405.1 Solirhodobacter sp.
AGTCCCGGCCCCCCGAGTGGGGTGAGCCCCGCCGAGGAACTGGCCGCTAACCGGAAGGCAGGGTCATGGCGCAGCGCGTCGGCATCGTCGTGGTCACGCCAGCCCTGTGCCGACAGCAAGACCGAGGTCCGGATGAGCGAGGCAAGGTCATGGGTGAGGTCCACCTGGCTGCGCGGGTCCTTCAGGCGGGCGGTCATCCAGCCAAGGATACCGCTGCGCTCGAATATCTCTCTCAGCACCACCGCACCCGGATCGCCGGTCAGCCGATCGGTCCTGCTCTCGATCCGAAGCGACCGGTTGAAACTGGGCGTGACCGGCTGTAACGTTTCACCCATGCCTGCGTCCGATGCTGCCGTCGTTTCCTGTCTAGCAGCTTGAATCTACAGCGATTTCAGACGCACGCAACCAATCCAACCGATTTCCGTGAGTAAGCCGGGATCACACCTTCCACAATCCGCCCACCCCGTCGGGCCAGTCGCCGCCCTTGTCGCCTTGCCGTCGGCGTCGGCTCGCCCCTACCCGGCCGTCTCCACGCAATGCCGCCGGAACGCCCGCTTCAGCATGTCGAGTTCGGCGCGCAGCAGGTCGACCTCGGCGCGGATGTCGTCTTCCAGGGGGGCGCCGGTGACGACGGAGAAGCTGCCGACCCGGGCGCCGGTGCGCCGGTCGCGGATCAGGAGGGTCTGCACGCCCTCGCTGAGGGCGGCCAGCGGGATCGGGATGCGCAGGGTCCAGGTCAGGCGGCGGCCGGGCACCTGGGCCACGGTGACGCCCTCGACCGGCACCTGAAGGTGGGTCACCTCGATGTCGGGCTGATAGTTGCCGTCGGCGGCGGCGGTGAGTTCGCCGGTCCAGATGCCGTCCTGGATGCGCGCGGTTACAAGGGTCAGCTCGGGCATCGGCCCCTCCTACAGTTCGGCGCGCGGGCGGCGGCAGAAGGTGACGTCGCGCAGGGTGATCTGGTTCATCTGCGGGCCTTCGAAGATCAGGTCGACCCACATCCGTTCGACCCGCTTTTCGTTCATGCGGGTGTAGGCGAGGTCGAATTCGACCATCACCTCTTCCTCGCCCAACGGCAGTTCGCGCACGATCTGTTCGACGTTGGGGCCGTGTTTCACGTTGAGGCGGGCGAAGATTTCCAGCGGCTTTTCGGTTTCCACGATGGTGTCGAGGCGGATCAGGTGCTTGAGCTTCAACCCCTCCACCGCCTGGGGCGGCAGGTCGATGGCCAGCGACAGGAAGCTGCCGTCGAAGCGGAACACGTCCATGCGCAGGCCGAAGGGGGCAAGGTCGGCCTCGCGCTGGTTGCGAAGCTGGCGGAAGGTCAGTTCGCTGACCTTGCAATCGTGAAAGACGGTGGCGCCGGGCCCGATCTCGGTCTTGTTCTCGACCGAGGCCATGCCGGGGACGGGCAAGGGCCCGCGCCAGGCGTCGGGGCGCCAGGACCAGTCGGCGGTGGCCGGCTTGCGCATCGCGTTGGAGCCGACCATCGGCAACGCCAGCCGCCCCTCGGCCACATGCAGCACACGGTCGATCTGCCGTTTCAGCGCCCGGGCGCGGCCGCGAAGCTGGCGCAGCGCGGCAGGATCGGACGCCTCGGCGATGTCCGCGAACTGCGTCCAGCGCCGCAGCGCCCGGCGCTGCAGCAGTTGATCCATCACCGCATCGACCCTTCGGCTCATGACACCCCTGACACTGTCACCCCATTGGAAACAATAAGGGCGGATCGCCCTGATCCGCCACGGATTATTGCGGCTAAATCGTAAAGAAGCCACCCCCGTTGGCGGAGTCAGCCGACCGGTACCGGTGTGGTGGCCGGGACGGGCGCGGCGGGGCTGGCCCCCCGGACATGGCCCACGAAGGTTTCAAGCGCGCGCAGGCCCGAAGCGTCGGTGAACGGCGCCTGCGGCACCGAAATCACGCTGAGGGTGACGATGTGGCCGTTCAGGTCAAAGAGCGCGCGCCAGTAATCGGGCGACACGGATTGGCCGGGAAAGGCGCTGGTGTCGCGCGCATGCAGGATGAGCACGCCTTCGGTGTGGGTGATGCCCAGCACCTTCACCGTGTCGGGGTTGCCCGACCGGCTCAGCGCGCGGCGCCCCTCGGGCGAGCGGAAAAAGGCGCCAAGCTGCGTTTCGGACCCTGCGATGGCGCCACCCGTTGCCCCCGCCGAAACGGCCGCCGTCAGCACGGCGCGCAGGGTCGGCTTTTGCCCGTCGGGCACCCCCGAGATCGAGGCGCAACTGCCCAGCAGCACGAAGGCGCCGGCATCGTCCGCATGGCTGGCTTCGGGGTCGACGCAGAATCCGGGCGGACCGGCCACCACCACCGCGCCACCCGCCGTCGCCATCGAGGCCGGGGCGGCGCCCGGAAGCCCGTCGCACCCGGCAAGCATCAGCAGTGCGGCGCAGATTGCCGCGCCGCGCGCAGGGGCCCTGACGGTGCGGAAAGTCATGTCACCGGCACCCGGTGGGCACCCCGTGGGGGCGAAGCGCCGGGCCACAACGCGCCCACACAGCCTGGATGGCTCGAAACGGATGGTCATCGTGGGATGTCCTCGCGATACCTCGGCGCGTTCTGCAATAGCGACGCACCCGCCACCGCACAAGATTTTCCCGCCGGTTCGGCGCGGGACTCAGGCCGCACGCCGCCGCGCCACCAGGCCAAGCCCCCCCAGCGCCGCCAGCAGCGCCACGATCCCGGCCGGCAGCGGCACCGGCGCCGGGGCCAGCGTCATGTTCGCGGTAACGGTGGAGCCCGCGGCATAGGTATGCGATCCGGCGAAGTTGAACAGGATCGTCTGGCCAACCTGCAAGACGATGCCGGAAAAGGCTGCGGTCTGGCTCAGGCCATAGATATGCTGGGTGATGCCGTAGACCCCGATGCCGTCAAACGGGGCGGGCGGGCCGAAAACCGTGTTTTGCAGGAACTTCACGATGATCGACGTCGGCTCCATGTTGACGGTGAAATAGGGGCCGCCCGGAAAGGCATCCTGCACCACATCCGAGGTGCCCGGCGCCACCGTCACGTTGACCGGAAAGCCATAACCCGTGAGTTCGGTCGAGGCATCCGGGTTCAGATATTTGATCGTGACGTTGTCGCCCGTCATCGTGACCGTCGAGGCCCCGGCCGTCCCTGCCATCGTTGCAGCCACCAAGGCCGCCGCCGCCCAGCGTTTCGCACCCATGTTCATCTGCTCCATGGCGAGGCCGATCCCCGCGTCGAGGTGCAATCTGACAGACGACAAAGGCGAAACGATGATCCGATCAAAGCAGGATTGTGGCCGATGGCGGCACGATCGCGACGCCGGCTGTTGCCGGATCATGTCCCCGGTGCCACGGTGCGCGGGCGGCAAACCTCGGCGGTGCCCGCTGTCAGGAAAGGCGCGCGGATGCCCATGAAGCGACGACCGATGCGATTGACGACCGATCTGGTCGCGCGCGTTCCGGCATTTCTCCGCGACCCCGATCCGTCGACCGCCGCTGCAGCGCCGGTTCACCTGTCCCAAGCCGAACACGACCTTGTTGTCGGCCGGACGCTGGCCGCGGCACCCGCGGGCGGCGGGGTCTGGGTCTTCGCCTATGGTTCGCTGATCTGGAACCCGGCCTGCGAAGTGGCCGAGGAACGGATCGGCGTCGCGCATGGCTGGCATCGCGCCTTCTGCCTTGGCTGGACCACGGTGTTGCGCGCCTCGCCCGGCCGCCCGGGGCTGATGCTGGCGCTCGACCGCGGCGGGCAGTGCAAGGGCGTGGTCTATCGCCTGCCCCCCGACGCGGTGGCGGAATCGCTGGGCAAACTGGTGCGGCGCGAGATGCTGGGCCAGCCCTCGCCGATGGTGCCGCGCTGGGTCACGGTGCGCACCGAGGCGGGGCCGCTGCGCGCCATCACCTTCGTGATCGACCGCAGAAGTGGCCTTTACGTCCGGGATCTGCAGATCGCCGACGTCGCCGATGCGTTGGCCACCGCGACCGGCGAACGCGGCTCGATGGCCGAGTATCTGTTCAGCACCGTCACCCATCTTGAGGCGCGCGGCATCCATGACCGCCACCTGTGGCAATTGCAGGACATGGTCGCGGATCGGCTGAGCCGGATCGCGGCGCCGTAGCGGAACCGCAGGCCCCGGCACGGGCGCGGCACGGGCCCGCCGCCCATCACGATTGCATTTCCCGCCCCCCCGGCTTATCTGGACCGGACAAAAGACACCCCGAGGACGGCAAAGTCGATGAACTGGATTTCCAACTACGTCCGGCCAAAGATCAATTCGCTGTTCTCGCGCCGCGAGGTGCCCGAGAACCTGTGGACCAAGTGCCCGGAGTGCGGCACCATGCTGTTCCACCGCGAACTGGCCGATAACCTCAATGTCTGCACCTCCTGCGATCACCACATGGCGATCACCCCGCGCGAGCGATTCACCGCGCTGTTCGACGGCGGCATCTTCGTCGAGGTGAAGGTGCCCGAGCCGCTGGCCGACCCGCTGCATTTCCGCGACCAGAAACGCTACCCCGACCGCATGAAGGCGGCCCAGAAGGCAACCGGCGAGAAAGACGCGATGCTGGTCGCCGAGGGCGAGATCGGGCGCACCCCGGTTGTTGCCGTCGGGCAGGATTTCAGCTTCATGGGCGGCTCGATGGGGATGTATGTCGGCAACGCCATCGTTGCCGCCGCCGAAGTCGCGGTCAAGCACAAGGCGCCGCTGATCCTGTTTTCCGCCGCCGGGGGCGCCCGGATGCAGGAAGGCATCCTGTCGCTGATGCAGATGCCGCGCACGACCGTGGCGGTGCAGATGCTGAAAGAGGCGGGGCTGCCCTATATCGTCGTGCTGACCCATCCGACCACCGGCGGCGTCACCGCCTCTTATGCCATGCTGGGCGATGTGCAGATCGCCGAGCCCAACGCGCTGATCTGCTTCGCGGGCCCGCGCGTGATCGAACAGACGATCCGCGAGAAACTGCCCGAAGGCTTTCAGCGCGCGGAATACCTGCTGGATCACGGCATGCTGGACCGGGTGACCCATCGCAAGCGCCTGCGTGAAGAGTTGATGTCGCTGGTCCGGCTGCTGACCGGCAAGCCCCCGGCGGTGCGCGGCGACCTGCCGCCGCCAAAGCCCGCCGACCTGGCGGAACCGGCCGCGGCGGCGGCCGCACCCCAACCGGCCCGGGCGCCCGCCGCCAAGCCGAACGGAGCCGCCAAAACGTGACCGCCTCTCCGCTCGCGGCCCCGGCCGTGTCCGACATCATCCTGGAACGGCTGATGTCGCTGCATCCCAAGATCATCGACCTGACGCTCGACCGGGTCTGGCGTCTGCTGGCGGCGCTCGACCACCCGGAACGCAGGCTGCCACCGGTGATTCATGTCGCAGGCACCAACGGCAAGGGCTCGACCCAGGCGATGATCCGCGCCGGGCTGGAGGCCGCGGGCCAGCGCGTGCACGCCTATACCTCGCCCCACCTTGCCCGCTTTCATGAACGCATCCGGGTGGCGGGCGCGTTGATCTCGGAACCCGATCTGACCGCGCTGCTGGCCGAATGCGAGGCCGCGAACGGCGGCGGGTCGATCACCTTCTTCGAGATCACCACCTGCGCCGCCTTCCTCGCCTTTGCCCGCACCCCGGCCGACACCCTGCTGCTGGAGGTCGGTCTTGGCGGTCGTCTCGACGCCACCAACGTGATCGAGCGGCCGCAGATGACGATCATCACCCCGGTCTCGCTCGACCATCAGCAGTACCTCGGCGACACGGTGGCCGAGATCGCGGGCGAAAAGGCCGGAATCATCAAGCGCGGCGTGCCCTGCATCGTCGGCCCCCAGACCGACGCCGGGCTGGCGGTAATCGAACGGCAGGCCGCCCGCCTCGGCGCGCCGCTCTTGGTGCACGGCCAGCACTGGCACGCGCGCGAGGAGGCGGGCCGCCTGATCTTCCAGGACGAAAACGGTCTGCTGGACCTGCCGCGGCCCAACCTGCCGGGGCCGCACCAGATCGACAACGCCGGGGCCGCCCTGATGGCCTTGCGCCACCTCGGCCACACCGAGGCCGCCTGCGAGGCCGCCGTCACCCGCGCGGTCTGGCCCGCCCGGATGCAGCGCCTGCGCCAGGGCCCGCTGGCCGCCAGCGCGCCAGGCGTCGAGCTTTGGCTCGACGGCGGCCACAACCCGGCGGGCGGCGAGGCGATCGCCGCCACCCTGGCCGCGATGCCCGCGCGCCCGACCTGGCTGATCTGCGGCATGCTCTCGACCAAGGACATCGGCGGCTACCTGCGCCCCCTTGCCCCCCATGTCCGCCGCCTGCACGCGGTCTCGATCCCCGGCGAACACGCCACGCTGAGCGCCGAACAGACCCGTGCCGCCGCCGCCGCCGCAGGCATCGACGCCGTCACCGCGCCCTCGGTCGCCGCCGCCCTTGCCGCCATCGCCGCCGAGGCACCGGCCGCCCGCGTGCTGATCTGCGGCTCGCTCTACCTTGCGGGGTCGGTGCTGCAAGAGAACGGCTAACCGGACCCTCTGCACCTTCTTCCGTTCGGAAATATCCCGCGGGGGTCCGGGGGCGCGAAGCCCCCGGCGCCGGTCGCCAAACATCCGCTGTGCATCCCTGCACCTTCCCCCACGCCCCTGCCGTCGCTACATCTGAGCGGAGCAGCGGAGCGACCCCATGACCCAGACCCTTGAACTCGGCCTCGACACCTTTGGCGACGTGACGCAAGGCCCGGATGGCGCACTGCTGTCGCAGGATCAGGTGCTGCGCGACGTGGTCGACCAGGCCATCCTGGCCGATCAGACCGGCATCGACTTCATCGGTCTGGGCGAACATCACCGGTCCGATTTCGCCATCTCGGCGCCCGAGGTGGTGCTGGCCGCCATCGCCAGCCGCACCAGCCGGATCCACCTCGGCTCGGCGGTCACGGTGCTGTCGTCCGACGATCCGGTGCGGGTGTTCCAGCGGTTTTCCACGCTGAACGCGCTGTCCAATGGCCGGGCCGAGGTGATCCTGGGGCGCGGGTCTTTCACCGAAAGCTTTCCGCTTTTCGGCTTTGCGCTGGGGGATTACGAGAAGCTGTTCGAGGAAAAGCTCGACCTTTTCATGAAGCTTGCCCGCGAACCGCAGGTGACGTGGACCGGTGACACGCGCGCCGCGCTGACGGATCAGCGCGTCTATCCGACCCTGTCGCAGCCGCTCGGCGTCTGGGTCGGCGTTGGCGGCAGCCCGGAATCGGTGGTGCGCTGCGTCGTGCAGGACGTGCCGATGATGCTGGCGATCATCGGCGGCGACCCGCGCCGGTTTCGCCCGCATGTCGATCTTTACCTGCGCGCCTGCGCCCGGATGGGCCATCCGGTGCGCCCGCTGGGTGTGCATTCCCCCGGCCACATCGCCGACACGGATGACGAGGCGCGCGAACAGCTTTGGCCGCACTACAAGAAACTGCACGACCGCATCGGCACCGAACGGGGCTGGGCACCCACCACCCGCGGCCAGTTCGAGGCCGAGGCGGATTACGGCTCGCTCTACGTCGGCTCGCCCGACCGGGTGGCGGACAAGATCGCCAACACCGCGAAGGCGCTCGGCTTGGCGCGGTTCGACATGAAGTATTCGTCGGGCCCGATGCCTCACCCGCAACTGATGCGCTCGATCGAGCTTTTCGGCACCAGAGTGATCCCGCGGGTGCGCGAACTGCTGGCTTGAGCGCTACCGCCCCGCGCGGATCATCGCCGCCGCCTTTTCCGCGATCATGAGGGTGGGTGAATTGGTGTTGCCGCTGGTGATCGCGGGCATCACGCTGGCGTCCACCACCCGCAGCCCGGCGATGCCGTTCACCCGCAGCGACGGGTCCACCACCGCGCCCGCATCGACCCCCATCCGCGCGGTGCCGACCGGATGAAAGATCGTCGTGCCGATCCGGCCCGCCGCCTCGACCAGGTCAAGGTCGGTTTGCGCGGCGGTGCCGGGGCGAAACTCCTCGGGCGCGTATCTCGCCATCGGCTCCTGCGCCATGATCGCCCGCGTCAGCCTGATCGCCCGCACCGCCGCCAGCCGGTCACCCGGCGTCGACAGGTAGTTCGGTGCGATCACCGGCGGCGTGGTCGCGTCGGGCGAGGCCAGCCGCACCGTGCCCCGGCTTTCGGGCCGCAGGTGGCACACGCTGGCGGTAATCGCCGGGAACGGGTGCAGGTCTTCGCCGAAGGCGTCGAGGCTGAGCGGCTGGACGTGGTATTCCAGATCGGGCGTCGCGCTACCGGGGGTGGAGCGGGCAAAGGCGCCGAGTTGCGAGGGCGACATCGACATCGGGCCGGACCGGGTCAGCGCGTATTCCAGCCCGATCATCGCCTTCCCGATCAGCGAATTCGCCATCGTGTTCAGCGTTTTCGCCCCGGATACCTTCCACGCGCAGCGCAGTTGCAGATGATCCTGCAGGTTGCTGCCCACCCCTGCCGCGTCATGGACCACCGGCAGGTCCATCGCCTGCAGATGCGCCCCCGGCCCGATCCCCGACAGCATCAGGATCTGCGGCGAACCGATGGCGCCCGCGCACAGCATCACCTCGCGCGCCGCCCGTTCCTCGCGCAGCGCACCGTTCTGGCGGAACCGCACCCCCACCGCGCGGCGACCGTCGAGGATCAGCCGTTCCGCCTGGGCGTGGGTTTCCACCTTCAGGTTCGGGCGCCCGATGGCGGGCCGCAGAAACGCCTTCGCCGTGTTCCAGCGCCAGCCCCGGCGCTGATTGACCTTGAAGTAGCCCACGCCCTCATTGTCGCCCCGGTTGAAATCGTCGGTCTCAGGGATGCCCGCCGCCACCGCCGCCGCCATCCAGTCGTCGAGGATATCCCAGCGCAGCCGCTGTTGTTCCACCCGCCACTCGCCGCCCGCGCCGTGCAGGGCCGAGGCGCCGCCGAAGTAATCCTCCGACTTCAGGAAATACCGCAGCACGTCATCCCAGCCCCAGCCGGTGTTGCCCATCTGGCGCCAGCCGTCATAGTCGGCCGCCTGCCCGCGCAGATACAGCATCCCGTTGATCGAGGAACAGCCGCCCAGCACCTTGCCGCGCGGGTAAAGCAGCGTGCGGCCGCCCAGATGCGGCTCGGGCGCGGTGCGAAACATCCAGTCGGTGCGCGGGTTGCCGATGCAGTAAAGGTAGCCGATCGGGATGTGAATCCACGGGTAGCTGTCGCGCCCCCCCGCCTCCAGCAGCAGCACCCGGGTGCCGGGGTCTTCGCTCAGCCGGTTGGCCAGCACGCAGCCCGCAGACCCGGCGCCGACGATGATGTAATCCCAGTCCGCCATGATGCACTCCCCCGGTCAGGTTAGCAGCGGCAGGCGTGGCAACAAGGGCCTGACGCCGCGTTCGGCGTGACAAGCGGCCGCCGCCGACGCAGGATCGCGCCAAACGCTGGGAGGCCCCGATGACGCTTTATCCGCACCTGCTCGCACCGCTGGACCTTGGCCATGTCGTGCTGCCCAACCGCGTCCTGATGGGCTCGATGCACACCAACCTCGAGGAAACGCGCGACTGGAATCGGGTGGCCGGGTTCTACGCCACCCGCGCGCGCGGCGGCGTGGCGCTGATGGTGACGGGCGGCATGGCCCCGAACCGCGAGGGCGGCGTGTTCCCCGGCGCAGCGGGGCTGTTCACGCCGACGGACATCGCCAACCACCGGATCGTGACGGACCGGACCCATGATGCGGGCGGGCGGATCGCGATGCAGATCCTGCACGCCGGGCGCTATGCCTATGGGCCGGAGTGCGTTTCAGCTTCGGCGATCAAGTCGCCGATCTCGCCCTTCGCGCCGAAGGAACTGGACGAGGCCGGGATCGAGAAACAGATCGCCGACATCGCCACCGCCGCCGCCCGCGCCCGCGAGGCGGGCTATGATGGCGTCGAGGTGATGGGGTCTGAGGGCTATTTCCTCAACCAGTTCCTCGTTGCCCATACCAACAAGCGGACCGATCGCTGGGGCGGGTCTTACGAAAACCGGATGCGGCTGCCGGTGGAGGTGGTCAAACGGGTCCGCGCCGCCGTGGGGCCCGATTTCATCGTGATCTACCGGATTTCGCTGATCGACCTGATCCCCGACGGATCGACCTTCGACGAGGTGGTGACGCTGGCCAAGGCGATCGAGGCGGCGGGCGCCAGCATCCTGAACACCGGCATCGGCTGGCACGAAGCGCGGGTGCCCACCATCGCCACCTCGGTGCCCCGCGCGGCCTTCGCCTGGGTCACGAAGAAGCTGATGGGCCATGTCGCGATCCCCATCATCACCTCGAACCGCATCAACACGCCCGAGGTGGCCGAAGCGGTGCTGGCCGAGGGCTGCGCCGACATGGTCAGCATGGCGCGCCCGTTCCTTGCCGACCCCGATTTCGTCAGGAAAGCCGCCGAGGGGCGTGGGGCCGAAATCGCGCCCTGCATCGCCTGCAATCAGGCCTGTCTGGACCATACGTTCAGCGGCAGGATTTCGTCGTGCCTGGTGAACCCGCAGGCCTGCCACGAAACCGAACTGCGCTACCCGCCGACCACGGCCCCGAAACGGATCGCCGTTGTCGGCGCCGGGCCCGCGGGCCTGTCGGCGGCGCTGGTCGCCGCGGGGCGCGGGCATACCGTGACCCTGTTCGACAAGGCGCCCGAAATCGGCGGCCAGTTGAACATGGCCAAAGTCATCCCCGGCAAGGAGGAATTCACCGGCCTCGTGGATTGGTTCGCCACGATGGTCGCCAAGTCCGGGATCGCGGCGCGGCTGGGGCATGAGGCGACGGTGGACGACCTGCGCGGCTTCGACCATGTCATCGTCGCCACCGGCGTGACCCCGCGCGACCCCGGCATTCCGGGCCAGGACGGGCCGAACGTGCTCAGCTACATCGACGTCTTGCGCGGCCGCGCCCCAGTCGGCAAGACGGTCGCCATCGTCGGCGCGGGCGGCATCGGTTTCGACGTGGCAGAGTTCCTCGCCGAAGCGCATCACCCCACCACCGACCCCGATCTGTGGCGCCGCGAATGGGGCGTGGCTGATCCGGCGATGCAGCGTGGCGGGCTGGCCCCCGAGGGTCCGCAACCCGCAGCCCCCGCGCGCGCGGTCACCCTGCTGCAACGCAAACCGGAAAAGCCGGGCCGCAAGCTGGGCAAGACCACCGGCTGGATTCACCGCGCGGCGTTGCAGATGAAGGGTGTGAAAATGATCGGCGGGGTCAATTATGAACGCATCGACGCCCAGGGCCTGCACGTCAGCCACGGCCCGGCACGCGACACGCCGCAACTGATCGCGGCCGATACCGTGGTGCTTTGCGCCGGGCAGGAACCGGCGCGCGGGCTGGCCGACCGGCTCGCCGCGGCGGGCATCGCGGCCCATGTCATCGGTGGCGCGGATGTGGCGGCCGAACTGGACGCCAAGCGCGCCATCGACCAGGGCGCGCGGCTGGCCGCGACGCTCTGACCCCGCCCGGCGTTTACCGCCCCTTCACCAATCCCTTGAATACCCCAGTATTGTCGGGTGGGCTCCGCATTCTTGCCTGAATTGGGCTCAATAAACGCTCAGACGGCGCAGAGTACGCATAGGGTAGACAATGGACAGATTGACCGAAATGGAAGCCTTCGCCACGGTCGTGGACCAGGGCGGCTTCACCGACGCGGCCAAGAAGATGGGCATCTCCAAGTCGGCCGTGTCCAAGCATGTCTCGGCGCTCGAAGCACGACTGGGCGCCCGGCTTCTGAACCGCACCACCCGCCGCGTCAGCCCGACCGAGATCGGGCTGGCCTATTACGACCGCGCCCGACGGGTGCTGAACGACGCGGGCGAGGCCGATGCGCTGGTCACCTCGATGCAGACGGCACCCTCGGGCCTGCTGCGCATCTCGGTGGCGACCGACTTCGGGGTGAACCTGCTGTCGCCGGTGCTGGGCGATTTCCTGCTGGAATACCCCGATATCACCGTCAACATGGTCCTCAACAACCGCTTTGTCGAACTGATCTCGGAAGGGTTCGACATGGCGATCCGCATCGGCGAGCTGGAAGACAGCACGCTACGCGCCCGCAAACTGACCGAAACGACCAAACGCATGATCGCCGCGCCGCGCTATTTCCAGCGCTACGGGCGCCCCGAGAAGATCGACGACCTGAACGAACACAAGCTGCTGCATTACTCGAATCAGGCCAACGGCAACGTCTGGAAGATCACCGCGCCCTCGGGCGAAAAGCGGCAGGTGCGTTCGGCTGGCTGGCTGACGGTGAACGACGGCCAATCGCTGCTGCACGCCGCGATCTCGGGCCTTGGCATCGCCTACCTGCCCAGCTTTCTCTACCACGGCGCGATGAAGGAGGGCCTGGTCGAAGAGGCCATGCCGAGCCTGCCGGTGGAACTGATGGGCATCTACGCGGTCTATCCGCCCGGCCGGTTCACCCAGCCCAAGGTGCGCGCGTTCATCGACTTCCTGGCCCGTCAGTTCACCGACAAGGGGCCGGACGTCTGGTAATCATTTCCCCGCCGCGAAGGTGCTACTGGGTCGAGGTGATCACCACCTCGACCCTTCTTCGTTCTTGAACGAAATAGCTCGATATTCTCCCATAGTTTCTGTAGAGCGATGGCTTGCGGAATTTCCCACCTCACCGAACCTTGGACATGTTTTGTCCAAAGCGAGTGAAGTGGCGGGGGAGAAGGAGGGACCATGCGTAAGCCTGTCGAAAGCGGAAAACCTAAGGAACGTCTGATCAAGCGCTTCGGCTGCGCCGATTTGGCTGCCTGATCGTTGCGGTGAGGCTGCGTTCGGGCAAAGTGCTCCGGTTTCGGGCTTTCGCAGCCGCCGTCATGGCGGCAAGCTGGTTTTCGGACGGACTCGTGCT
>NZ_CBAICG010000067.1:0-11506 GCF_964715405.1 Solirhodobacter sp.
ACCGAACTGCTGTCCGCAGGGTTCGGCATGCTGCCGGTGCCGGTCATGTCCCCGGTTCAGGCCTACGAGCGGCTGGTGCGGGACGAGATCGAGTCCCTGACACTCGACCAGATGGCCGGGCGCACCGTCGCCACCGGCGTCGTGCCCTAGCCGAACGCCTCGGCCACCTTCATCCCGAACGCCTTCTGACCGGCAATCGGATAGGCGCGCGACAGGAAATCCATGCGGGGGGCGGGGGCGGCCAGCGCCTGTTGGGCCAGCGGCACCAAAGCGGCCCGCAGCGGATCAAGCACAGCGTGCAACTGCGTCAACGTCATGCCCGGCTCATAGAGACCCAGCATCGCATCATAAGGGTGTTCGGTATAGCCAATGGCCTCCGCGATCTGCCGCTGCATGGCAAAGATCCGTTCCAGAACCGGGGCATAGGCGGCAAAGTCGTTGCGCGCCCGCGCCTCGGCCCAGGCGGCGTGGGCCACGCTCTTCAGTTCCGCCATTTCGCCGACGAGTTTCGCCGGAATCCGCGCCAGCGTGTCGATCCCGGCCTCAGCCTGATCCAGCGCGCGGGTCGCCATCGCATCGCCGCTGCGGCTGACCTCTTCGCGCGCCGAGGCGATTGCCGCGCGCATTTCGGCCCCCGTCACCAGATCGCGCGCCAGATTGGTCAGCGTGGCAACCTGATTGCCGCGCGTCGCAATGCCGCCCGGCGGCATCTGGGTCCGGGCATCCCACGCAAGCAGGTTCAGGACGCTCAACAGATCGTTGACCTGCGCCATGCGCGCTTGGAAGTCGGCGTACATCTGGAATTCCTTGTCGTGTTGGTCAGTTTGGGGCGGGGGTGAAGCCCGGCAGGCCGAACCCTTCAAGATGGCACGCCGTCTGATGCGACGGGCCACAGTCCCGAAGCTGCGGGCGTTCGGCGTGGCAACGGTCGAAGGCAAGCGGGCAGCGCGTGCTGAACGGGCAACCGGACGGCGGGTTGATCGGGCTGGGCAATTCGCCAAGGGCGGACACCGACGACTTCCGGCGACCCGGCGTCAGATCGGGCGCGGCATCCAGCAGCGCCCGCGTGTAGGGCTGGCGCGGCGCCGAAAACAGGGCCTCGGTCGGCCCGATCTCAAGGATCTGCCCCAGATACATTACCGCAACACGATGCGAGATATGCCGCACGAGGCGAAGGTCATGGGCCACGAAGACCACCGTCAGCTGCAGCGTTTCCTGCAACTGGAGCAGCAGGTTGACGACCTGCGCCTGCACCGACACGTCGAGCGCCGACACAAGCTCGTCGGCGACGATCACCTCCGGTTCGACCGCAAGCGCGCGGGCGATGCCGATCCGCTGGCGCTGACCGCCCGAGAATTCGTGCGGATAGCGATCCGCCGCATCGGCCGGCAGCCGCACCAGATGCAGCAGTTCCACGATCCGCGCCGCGATTTGGGCTTTGGGGCGCATTTTATGAACCGTCAACGCCTCGCCGAGAACCTGACGGACCGTCATCCGCGGATTGAGCGATGAATACGGATCCTGAAAGATCATCTGGACGCGGCGGTTGAAGTCCCGCTGCGCGGCCCCGCTCAGCCTGGCGATATCCTCACCCTCGAAATGCACGCGCCCGCTGTCGCAGGCCAGCAGGCGGACGAGAATCCGGGCTAGCGTGGATTTCCCGCACCCCGACTCGCCAACGATGCCAAGCGTCTCGCCGCGATAAACCTGAAAGCTGACGCCGTTGAGCGCGTGAACCGATGGATGTGGTTGGCCGCGCAGCCGCCCCAGCACAGACAAGGGCAGCTTGAACCGTTTCGTGACGGCTTCGGCCGCGATCAGAACGTCGTTTGGCCGGGTGTTCATGCGCCCGCCCCTTCCGCCGCGAAAACAAGCTCTTGATGATGGCACGCCACGGTGCGCCCTGATCCGATGTCGGTGAGGGGCGGGGCAACCTCGCGACAGATCGCGGTGGCGAACGTGCAGCGCGGGTTGAACGCGCATCCGGCCGGGATCGCGGCAAGGCTGGGGGGCGTGCCGTCGATCGACAGGAGCATGGTCCGTTCGGGGCCACCCCGTGGCACCGAACCCAGCAGCCCGCGCGTATAGGCGTGGCGCGGGCCCGCGAAGATCGGTGCGACCGGCCCGGTTTCGACGATGCGGCCCGCATACATCACAGCCATGCGGTCACAGATTTCCGCGACGACACCCAGATCATGCGTCACGAAAACCACCGACATTCCAAGTTCGGTCTTGAGGTCGAGGATAAGCCGCAAGATCTGGTCCTGAATGGTCACATCCAGCGCCGTCGTCGGCTCATCCGCCAGAAGAAGCTGCGGGTTGCTCGCCAGACAGATCGCGATCATCGCGCGTTGCCGCATTCCGCCCGAAAACTGATGCGGGAAATCGTCCAGTCGGCGGCGCGCCTCGGGCACCCCGACAAGGTCCATCAGTTCGACCGATCGGCGCTGGCGCGCGGCGCGATCAAGCGTGGTATGCGCCCGCAGGCTCTCCTCGATCTGCACGGCGATCGACAGCACCGGATTCAGCGCGGTCATCGGTTCCTGAAAGATCATCGCAATTTCGCCGCCCCGGATCTTGCGAATTTCCCGTTCGGGAAGCGTAACGAGGTTGCGCCCGGCCCACATGACCGTCCCCTTCACCGCCCCCGGCGCATGAACCAGCCGCATGATCGAGCGGAGCGTGACGCTCTTGCCCGAGCCGGACTCTCCGACAAGACCAAGCACTTCGCCGGGCATCACATCGAAGCTGACGCCGTCGACGGCATTGACCCTTCCCTTTGCCGTGACAAAACTGGTGGTCAGATCCCTTACCGATAGCGCCGCCTGTCGCGCCCTCGCGGTTTCGGCGCTCATTTGCGGGCCCTCGAGAGTTCACTCAGACCGTCGCCAACAAGCGAGAAGCCCCATCCGGTGACGACGATCGCGATACCGGGGAAGACAGAGATCCACCACGCGGTCGCCATGAAGTTCTTGCCGTCGGCGATCTGCACCCCCCATTCCGACGCCGGAGGCTGCGCGCCAAGGCCCAGATACCCAAGGCTCGACCCCAGCAGGATGGCAAGCGCCATATCCGTCATCCAGTAGACGATCGCCGGTGTGATGGAATTCGGCAGCAAGTGGCGGAAAATGATGCGCAACGGGTGATAGCCCATCACGCGCCCGGCCTCGGCATAGTCCAGACGTTTCTGCACTTTGACATCCGTGGCCACAAGGCGGGCATAGAACACCCAGCCGACAGACGCGACGGCGATGTACATGTTGGTGAGGCCCGGCCCGAGAACGGCAACGATGGCGATCACGAGCACAAGGAATGGAAAGGTGATCACCGCATCGACGATGCGACCGAAGATCGTCTCGACGATGCCGCCCGCGTAGCCCACGAGCGCGCCGACCGTCACGCCGATGAGGATGGCTGGGAGGGTCGCGAAGATGGCGATCTGCAAATCGAGACCATAGGCATAGATGACGCGCGACAGCACATCGCGCCCGAAACTGTCGGTGCCCAACAGGTGTGTGGTGTCAGGCGGGGCCAGCAGGGCGTTGTAGTCAAACGCGTTCGGATCGTAGGGCGCGAAGACTTGGGGAAGCACCCCCAGAACCACGCTCACGGCCAAGATTGCCCCACCTGCGACCATCGTCGCTGGCAGCTTCGCAAGCCGCGACCGGCGCGCCGCGGCGCGGCGCACCGAGGGGTCTGCAGCGCTCATCGTGAAATCCTCGGGTCCAGCATGGCCTGAACAATATCGGTGATCAGGAAGGTGATCGACACAAGGACGGCCAGCGCCAGCGTCATGCCCTGAACAACCGGGTAGTCGCGGCCATAGATGCTGTCGATCATCATGCGTCCGGCGCCGGGAACGGCGAACACCGTTTCCGTGACGACGGCCCCGCCAAGCAAGGTGCCGATCGACAAGCCAAACAGCGTCACCGTCGAAATCAGCGCGTTGCGAAGGACGTGACGGGTCAGCACGACGGCCGACGACAGACCCTTCGCGCGGGCAAAGTCGACATATTCGGCGTTCAACACACCAATGATCGCGGCCCGCAGATTGCGCATGAGCACGGCGGACAGACTGAGCGCCAGCGTCACCGCCGGAAGGAAAAGATGGTAGACGTGGTCCCCGAAACTGTCGCCATAGCCACCAACCGGAAAGAGATGGAAATTCGCGGCAAACAGCGTCAGCAGCACCAGCCCAAGATAGAACACCGGCATCGACAGGCCGATCTGAAACGCGCCGCGAACCACGGTATCCAGCGCGGTGTCGTGGCGGACCGCCGCCAGAAATGCCAGCGGCACCGCGAAGAGGATCGACAGGATCGCCGCCATGGTGGTCAGCAGCAATGTCACCGGAAGGCGCGTTTCGATCAGCCGGGTCACCGGGATCCTGTAGGCCGTGGACAAGCCTAAATCGCCGGTCGCGATCTGCCGAAGGAAGTAGAGAAACTGCACGGGAAGCGACCGATCCAGACCAAGCTGATGCTTGATGCGAATGACGTCCGCATCAAGGGCGCGATCGCCCAGCATGGCACTCGCCGGATCACCGGGCAGCAGGCGCACGAGGATGAACACCGCGAGCAGGATCAGAAACAGCGTTGGTATGAGCTGTATGGCCCGTCGTGCGATGTATGAGAGCAGCGACAAATTCCGGCCTCCGATCCATCGGATGCCTGGCGCCCCTGCACTGGGACAGGGGCGCCAGAAACTATCTTACTTGCTGAGCCATGTCGCCCGGAAGACGTTGTTACCGAGCGGGATCTGGATGAAATCGTGCACGTTCTTGGTAAGCGCCACAGGATACGGCGTTTCGTAGAGCGGCACAGTCGGACCAGTCGAGTTGAAGATATCCTGAATCTTCGCGTATTCCTGCCTGCGCATGTCGGCGTTCATCTCCGACTGGGATTGCTCGAAGAGTTTGTCGACCTCGTCGTTCTTCCAGCCGGAGTGAAGCGCCTGAATCGTCGGCGAATAGGCGAAGTAGGACGCGATCTCGCTCGGGTCGGCAATGTCGTCGGTCCAGGCGCTCAGACGCATCTGGAAGGTTCCCTTGCGATACTGGTCGGTGCGCGATGCGTTGTCGACCTGCTGAAGCTTCAGCTTCACACCGATCTGGCCCCACATCTGCTGCAACGCCGTTCCGATGCCGACCTCGTCCTGGTTTCCGGCCAACGTCAGCAGGTTCAACTCGAACCCGCTGGCGAAACCGGCATCGGCGAGCAGCTTCTTGGCCTTGGCAAGATCATAGGGATAAAGCGGCGAGTCCCCTGAATGCAGCGGCGTCGCGCTGGACATGAACGACGTGAGCGGCGTGCCCACGCCATGCGCAACGATCTGGATGATCGCCTGTTTGTTGACGGCATAGTTGAGCGCCTGCCGGACCTTCTCATTGCTGAGCGGGTTGTCCTGGCCTTCGATTTGCGGCCTGACGTTCATCGTCACGAACTCGACACGGGTCGAGGGGAACAGTTTCATATCGACGGCGCCGGAATTCTTGAGTTCCTCGACACGGCCATAGGGAATGAATTCGGCGCCCTGCAAGCCGCCCGATTGCAGCTTGAGGATACGGGTGGCATCGTCGGGGATGACTTGAAAGTCGATGCCGTCGAGGTAGGGAAGCGGCTTCCCGTCCGCGCCCATCGCCCAGTAATGCGTGTTGCGGACCAACTTCATGTCCGAGCCCTTGTCCCACGACTGGAGCACGAACGGACCAGAGCCGACGGGATGCTCGGCAAACGCCTTCGCCTTGTCGTCTTCGGTGGCGCCTGGTTCCGCCTCGATCAGCTTGTGGGGCATGATGGCGCTGTTGAAGACGGTCAGCGCCGTCAGGATGGTCGGATCGGTATGCTTCAGCTTGAGGATGACGGTGGTGTCGCCCTGCGTCTCGACGTGATCGAGCGAGCCAAGGGTGAAATTCCAGATCCCCTCTTTCGGGTTGGCGGCGCGTTCGAGCGACCACTTCACGTCATCACCGGTAATCGGCGATCCGTCGGAAAACTGCGCACCGCTGCGCAGGGTCAGCGTAACGCTCATCCCGTCGTCAGCGACTTTCCAGTCCGTGGCGAGGCCGGGCTCTAGGCTTTGACCATCGGCCCCGGGAAGGATCAGCGTGTCGTAGAGGTTGCTGACGATCCAGATGTCGACATTACCGTCATTGAGAACGGGCTCAAGGAACAGACTGTCGGCATAGCGACCATAGGTCAGCGTTCCGCCGCGCTCCACAGCCATTGCCATATTGTTGGCGCCGATCAGCAGCGCCGTCGCGCACGTGGCAGTTGCAAAAATTTTCATCTTAGCCAGCCCTCCAAAGCGTACTAGACTACGATAACGTTACACGGGGTCACACACCTGTCAACAACCATTTCTGGCGGGAAATTCCACCAAATGATCAATATTTCCCCATCTTTGGCAGCTTTTGAGCGGAACTCCTTGCCGCACCG
This sequence comes from Solirhodobacter sp., assembly GCF_964715405.1. Taxonomy (NCBI): domain Bacteria; kingdom Pseudomonadati; phylum Pseudomonadota; class Alphaproteobacteria; order Rhodobacterales; family Paracoccaceae; genus Solirhodobacter; species Solirhodobacter sp. The sequence goes on from NZ_CBAICG010000067.1 coordinate 6,438, forward strand.
CCGTGAACCGTGATAGCCAAAAAGAACAGTTAGGGTGGAATCATGGACTTCCGAATTGACCGTGATCTGCAAGTTCCCATCTGGGTGCAGATCAAGGGTGTGATCGAATACAGCATCGCCTGCGGCGAATTGCAGGTGGGCCAATCCATCCCGTCAGTGCGGGAACTTGCCGAGTCGTTCGGTGTGGCCCCGATGACGATCAGCCTGGTTTTTCGAGAGCTGAAGAAGGACGGCCTCATCGAAGCCCGCCCCGGCGCGGGCACGTTTGTGGCCGACAGTTCTCAGGCGCGGATGGCCGCGCAGCCCGTGATGGCGTCGTTTCATCGGCAGGTTGACGACCTCATTGATCGTGCGCTCGAACTTGGCATGCGTCCCGCCGACGTCGAGGCCCTGATCGGCGCCCGCCTGACCCGCCGGGCAAATGCCGGGCGTCAGGTCAACATCGTGATGGTGGGGCTGTTTGCAGAGGCAACGGCCAGCTATGCGAAATCCATCGCCGCCCAGCTTGGCAGCAGTGCCGTGGTCGAACCGGCAACCCTCGCCGAAATCGAGAACGACGAAGGTGTGCGCCAGAGATCGGCGACCGCCGACCTTGTGCTGACCTTCGCGAACACGCACCGCGAGGTGGCCGCGTTGCTGCCTGTCGCCAAGGTGGTCTCCATCCGCTTCATCCCGTCGGAAGCGACCCGCCTTGCGCTGGCCTCGCTTGACCCTTTGGCACGCATCGCGCTGGTTTCGCGCTTTCACGATTTCCTGCCAATCCTGAAGTCCGGTGTCCAACGCTTTGCTGCACATGTGGAAAATCTTACCACAGCCAATCTTGATGATCCCGACCTTGGTGATCTGCTCAAGGTTGCCGACGTCGTGATCTTTTCGACCGGCGCCGAACAGGTCAGGGCACTGGCGCCCGCAAGTGCGCGCGTGCTGGAATATCGCCACTCGCCCGATCCGGGCGACATCGAACGGCTTGTCGTGCCGTTCGTCAATCAGACCATTGCAGAAATCAACGGGCGCAGGACACCCGCGGACACCGCGCCCAGCAAGGAGGCGTCATGAAGATTTCAGAGATGAACTGGTTTCAGGTCGAAGATTACCTGAAGCACGACGACCGCGCGATTCTGCCGCTCGGCAGCACCGAGCAGCACGCCTGGCTTTCGCTGTCGGTCGACTCCATCCTCTCCGAGAAGGTCGCGCTGGACGCCGCGGAACCGCTGGGCATTCCGGTGTTTCCGGTTCAGGCCTACGGCGTGACCCCGTATTTCCTCGATTTCCCCGGCTCGATCAGTTTGCGCAATGCGACCTATGCCAGCCTCATCGTCGACATTCTCGACTCCATGGCCCGTCAAGGGTTCAAACGCATCCTGATCTGCAATGGCCACGGCGGCAACTCGACGGCTGGAAACATGGCAATTGAATGGATGGCCGACAATCCGGGCGTTCAGGTCAGGTTCCATAACTGGTGGAACGCCCCGAAGACGCTGGACGCGGTGATGAAGATAGACAGTGTCGCCTCGCACGCCTCGTGGATGGAGAATTTCCCTTGGACCCGCCTGGCGGGGATCGCGTTGCCGACACAGCAAAAGCCGATGGTTGATCTGGCGAAAATGCGGGTGCGCGATCCGGCAGGCGTGCGCGAAATGCTGGGTGACGGCAATTTCGGCGGCTATTACGAGCGGCCCGATGCAGAAATGCAGGAAATCTGGGACGTTGCCGTGCTTGAAACCCGCGCCTTGCTGGACGAGGGCTGGGCATGACCACGCCGATCCTGATCTGGGGGGCGGGTGCCATTGGCGGCGCCATCGGCGCGGCGCTGATCCGCTGTGGGCATGACGTCGTCTTTGTCGACAACGTGCCAGAACATGTGGCCGCGATCAACGCGCAGGGCCTCAGGATTGTCGGGCCGATCGTCCAAGACACGGTTCGCGCCACGGCGTTCCTCCCGGAACGCCTTGAAGGCCGCTTCGACCGCATCCTGCTGTGCGTAAAGGCGCTGCACACCGAGGCCGCGACACGCGCACTTGCCCCCCATCTGACCGAGACCGGCTACGTCGTTTCGGCGCAGAACGGACTGAACGAGCTTGCCATCCAGGAGATCGTCGGGGCACGGCGGACCATTGGCTGCTTTGTCAATTTTGGCGGCGATTATCTTGAACCCGGCGTCGTGCAATACTCCGGACGGGGCGCCGTGGTGGTCGGAGAGCTGGACGGGCGCCAGACGGAAAGGATCCTCGCTCTGCATCGGCTGCTGATGGACTTCGAAGAGAACGCCGTCGTAACCGGCAATATCTGGGGCTTCCTTTGGGGAAAGTTGATCTACGGGGCGCAGCTTTTCGCGACGGCGCTGACCAATGACAGCATTGCCGATTGCTTTGCCAACCCGGCCTTCCGCCCGGTCCTGATTGCGCTCGGTCAGGAAGTCGGCGCGGTCGCGAAGGCACATGGCGTGACTACGGAGGCCTTCAACGGCTTTGACCCGGCCGCCTTCGCGCCACATGCGCCGCAAGCCCTGATCGACAAGAGCATGGACGACATGGTCGCGTTCAACCGCCGCTCGGCCAAGTCGCATTCCGGCATCTGGCGCGACCTCGCGATCCGCAAGCGGCGCACCGAGGTTGAACCGCAGCTTGGCCCGATCGTCGAAACCGGCCGCCGGGTCGGCGTGGCAACGCCGATGACGGCGCGTCTGATCGAGATGATCGTCGAAATGGAGACCGGGCGCAGAACCTTCTCGCCCGACAACATGGCGGGGCTTGCCACGGCTGCTGCGGCTGTGGAACGGAAGGTCGCGAAATGAACATCACCTTCGCCAACCGGACAGTGCTGGTCACCGGCGCGGCGCATGGCTTCGGGCGCGCGATTGCTTTGGCATTTCAGGCCAATGGTGCGCGCGTGCTGGCCTGCGACATGAATACCGAAGGTCTTGCCGAAACGGCCCGGCTCAGTGGCGGAACGATCGGGACGTTCGCTCTGGATGTGGGCAACCGCGATGCGGTTCACGCGGCCATAGCCGCCGCCGGTCCGATCGACATCGCGGTGAATAATGCAGGCGGCGTGCGCGGCCAGGTCGGCCGCCCGATCGAAGAGATTTCCGCCCCGGACTGGCAGACGATTTTCGACGTCAATGTCTCCGGCACGTTCTTCGTCAGTCAGGCGGTGGCGTCAACCATGAAGGCCCGCAAATGGGGGCGCATCGTCAACATCTCGTCCGGCGCCGGGCTTGGGATCAGCTTGACCGGAATCCAGGCCTATGCCAGCGCAAAGGCCGCACAAATCGGGTTGACGCGCCAGCTTGCGCATGAACTCGGGCCGTTCGGGATCACCGTGAACAACGTGGCGCCCGGCTTCGTGCGGTCCAATCCGACAACCGAACGCCAGTGGGAGGCGATGGGCGAGGCCGGAAGGGAACGGCTGATCCAGAACATCGCCCTCAAACGGCTTGGATCCTCCGACGACATCGCCAACGCGGTGATGTTCTTCGCGTCCGAGCAAGCCGGATGGATCACGGGTCAGGTTCTCAGCGTAGATGGCGGAAAATGACCAAGGCGGTCGAAGATCACCTTGCCGCGCAGTACGATCTGGCGTTGGAGGAACTCAAGGCGTTCTGCCGGTTGCCAAGCGTCTCCACCGACGAAAGCTATCGCCCGGGCATCCGCGCGGCAGCAGAGTTTGTTGCCGACGCGTTGCGCCGGTCCGGTCTGCCGATCGTCGAAATCGTCGAAACTGCCGGGCATCCGATGATCTTTGCGGAAGGGCCGGAAATCCCCGGCAAGCCAACAGTGCTGGTCTACGGCCACTATGACGTTCAGCCGCCCGATCCGCTGGACAAATGGCAAAGTCCCCCGTTCGAGCCGACGATCCGGGACGATCGGCTCTATGCCAGGGGGGTGTCCGACGACAAGGGACCGCTCCTGATCCCGATCCTTGTGGCGCGGGCTTTTGTCGAAACCGACGCGGCGCTGCCTGTCAATCTCAAGTTTCTGATCGAGGGTGAAGAGGAATCCGGCAGCCCGAATTTCGAACCCACCCTCGAACGCCTGAAGGACAGGCTTGCCTGTGACGTCGTCCTCTCCGCCGATGGCGCCATGTGGCGGCCCGATCTTCCTTCGGTGACGGTGGCGGGTCGTGGGCTCATGGCGCTTGAGGTCGTTGTTCGGGGCGCCGCCAAGGATCTCCACTCCGGGCGCCACGGGGGCAGCGCACCGAACGCGGTTCGCGCCCTTGTGACGATGCTGGCGTCGCTGCACGACAGCGACGGCAACGTGCGCGTCGCGGGCTTTGCTTCGACGGCTTTGGCCCCGGATCCGGCGATCCGAACCTCGATTGAGGCGGCCCGGTTCGATGCCGGCCGCTACTTCGACGACATTGGTGCGGACCGCCCCGTTCCCCTGCCGGACGGAGCTGACCTCTTGTTCCGGCAGTGGCTCGTACCGACACTGGAGTTCAATGGCATTTCCGGCGGCTATGCGGGCCCCGGCACGAAAACGATCATACCGGCGACGGCATCCGCAAAGCTGACGTGCCGTCTGGTCCCCGGCCAGGAACCCGACGCGGTTCGCGCCGCGGTCACCGCCCACTTGCAAGACGCCCTGCCCTCAGGCTACCGGATGGACGTGATCTGCCGCGCGGCCGGCACCCCCGCCTTTGCGTTGGATCCGGCCCTGCCAGCCCTCAGGATCGCCGAAGAGGTTCTCGAGTCCTTGCTCGGCGCGCGGCCGCTCCGGGTCGCGATGGGGGCAACAATTCCGATCTGCAGCGTGTTCGAGAAGCATCTTTCCGCCGGAACCGTGTTCTTCTCCTTTTCCACTTCAGACGAGGACTACCACGCCCCGAACGAATTCCTGCGCCTGTCCAATTTCCGACTTGGCATGATCGCTTGGACACGCCTGCTGCAACGGCTGGCTGAGACAGGGGGATCGTTACGCTAGTGTTCTGAGTCTGACGCTTGCTACCTGTTTCCTCTGACTTCATCGAGTTTGTTCAGCGCGCGTCGTTCACGGGTGAGGATGTCTTCGGCTGTTTTGGTCCAAGTGAACGGCTTTGGTTTTGTGTTGTGCTGCCCGAGGTAGTCG
>NZ_CBAICG010000068.1:0-10903 GCF_964715405.1 Solirhodobacter sp.
CAGGCCGCGATCCGTGCCGTCTCGCAGCCAAGAGACCGCATGACAGATACAAAACCACCCACCAGCCCGCCTGTCAGCAGTCCACTGCAAACTTCAAACCGGTCGCACCAAGCTCCGGCGCTGAAAACGGGCAAAAATCGAGGTGCCCTGTAATAGATCACGGCACGATGCTTCTGCCGCTCGGACTTGCCATAGGTCTCGATCACGGCGTGGATCGCGTCCATCAGCGCCGGGCCGTCGGCCAGACCGAGCTTCTTGACCAGGAAGTTGTTCTTCACCGTCTCCAGCTCGCCCTTGTCGCTCCCCGCAACGGTCGAACTGTCAGCGTTGTAGACCGCCGGGCCACAGCCGATCGTCACCTTGGTCAGAAGCGCCATATCGGGCTCCATCTTGCATTTATGGCGCAGATCGTCGGCATACTTGGCGATCAGGTCGTCTCTCTTGCTCATGCAGTTCGCTCCTCGTTCGTCGCGCAGCCGGTGGTCGGCCCGTTTGTTGGTGACCGAAAGGCTGCCATGGCCTCGTTCGGCGTGAAAACTCTAGGCCAAAGCCTGCCGCGCACAAAGGGAAAAGTCGGCATCCATTCCCCCCCGGACGCAGGGCCAGACCCGCCCCTCGAAACGGCTTGACCCGATCGGAACGGGTCAGGCAAATGACGCACCGGCCCGTTTCGGGCGGGTCGATCGACGCGGGGGAAGAATGCCGACCAAAGGCAACAGCGCTGACGCCAAAACACGCGGCGTGTTGATCAGTGCCGACAACGGCGACGTCATTGCTTTCGACGAGACCGGGCTGATCCTGAGGCTCTCGGACAGTGTCGTGGACGACTTGCGCACAAGACTGGGCAGCGTTTCGGCCGCCGATCCGGCCGAGATTCTGGGCGACATCGATGCCTGGGATTTGCGCCGCGAGGGCGACTGGTATCGTTTCACCGCCCGGCTGGACGACCTGGCCCGCGGCTATCAGCGGCGGGTGGATGGCGGCGACATCATCGCGGCGGCACCGGGGCCGCTTTACGGGCTTCTGTCGGTGGGCGGGGCGCGGCGGGCGGGGTTCAACACGGGCGGGCCCGACTTTCCCCGCAACGTTCTGGCGCCGGGTGACCATATCGGGGCCGTCGGTCTGGAAGGCACCGAGGCGGCCGCGCCAACCGACCGGATGCAATCCATCGCCCATGCCACGCGCGACACCCTGATCGCCGACACGCTACTGGGCTGGCGTCATGCGGCGCGGCAGGCCCTGCCCCTGTTCCTGACGCGGGCCGAGACGGACGGCACCGCCGATGTTGCCGCTTTGCCTGCCGGGCGCGGCTATGCCAATCTCCTCAGCGCGGCCGACAGCCTGGTGGCGGCGGCAGGCACGCTTGGCAAGCGGGCGCAGGTCCTGGCGGTCGGGCTCGACTACGGGCTGGAGGATGTCGTCTCCGACTCTGCGGCGCTGGTGCGGGGCTTGCGCGCGCTGATGGCGCGGGTGGAGCGTGACTTGAACCAAAGGGGTCTGCAAAAGCCGATTTTTGTCGCCACCTTCGAAAGCGGCACGCGCGAGATCGGCACCCATCCCGTCATCGCCGCACATTGGGAGCTTGCCTGGCAGCACGGCGCGCATGATCTGGTGTTCAGCGCGCCCGCCTACATGTTCGAGGTCGCCCGCTTCGGCCGCCCGACCGAACCCGCACGCATCCGCATGGCCGAAATGGACGCCCACGCCATCACCGCCCGCGTGCGGCGGGAGGAGTGGCTGTGCCCGCTGTTCCTGCTGGCGGAATACGACGGGCCGCGGATCCGGGTCACCGCCCGCGCGATGAGCGATCTGGTGATCGATGCGGCCGATCCGTTCGGCGCGGGCCCAACCTGCGGATTCAGTATTGCGGGAACCGATGCGCCCGTGACGATCACCGCTGTCGAAGTGGCCGACGACGACCCGCGCGCGCTGGTCCTGACCTGCGACCGGGCCCCGGAAGGCCCGGCACCCGTGGTGCGCTATGCCTTCGGTGTGGCGCAGGGCACCGAGAACCGGGGTGCGATCCGGGATGACTGGTCATCCGCCAGCCGCACCGGGGGCGCGCCGCTGCATCGCTGGGCCTACCCCTGCGCGCTGCCGCTGCATCCGGGGGACGCGACATGACGCTGACCTACCACGGATCCTTGCCGCCGGGCGCGCTGGTATCAGGCATCCCGGCGGCTCCCATGCCGCAAAAGCCGGATGACAGCACGGCGATTCCGCTGCATTTCATCGCCCGCACGACGGACCTGACCGCATCCGACGCCGATCCTCAGCGCATCGTGCGATGGATGGCGCGGAACGGCGCGCTGGCGCTGCCGGTCGGCCCGAACACGGATGGCACGCTGTTCGATGCCGCGAACATGCCGCCGGTGCTGCGCTTCGAGGCTGAATCCCACGGCGGCCTCGTGCTGTCGGAGGCAATCCCCGACAGCGCCGCCTGCAGCTTCGGGCTGATCTTCCAGACCGCCAAGGCCGATGCGGAGACGCTTTTGACGTTGCAGCCGCAGGGGCTGAAGGATTACCTGTTCCTCGCCGGGCGCGGCGGCGAGGTTCTGGCCGGGCAGGACGCGGATGATTTCGCCCTGTCCCTGCCCTTGATCCAGAAGGCGGGGCAGGTCGTGCTGGTGCTCTGCGGGGTGTCGGGGCGACGGGTGACGGTGGCCGTCAACGACCTCGACGGCGTCTCGGGGATGTTGGGCGGCGGCTGGACGGCCGGCCCGGCGGATCTGTTCATCGGCTGCCGGGGCCAACGGGCGGGTCTGCGCCGCAAGCTTGGCAGCTTTGGGCTGAGCGACGTGCTGATCTGGCCGGACCGGGACTGCCTCGCCGACCCGGCCGATGCGGGCGCGGCGGCGGCGCGGGCGCTTTGGCACGAAAGGCAGCGCGATGGCGCTTGACCCGGCAGCGTTGAAGGGCGGCAACGTCTGCGTGATCTGGATCGACGACATGATCGACGTCGTGACTTGGCGTCATGCCTTCGGTGTCGAGATCAAGACCCCCAACATCGACCGCTTCATGGCCGAGGGCGCGCGGTTCGCCAACGCCTATGCCACCGTGCCGCTCTGCGCGCCCTGCCGCGCCGAAATCGCCACCGGGCTTGCCCCATTCCGGACCGGGCTGGTGGACCTCAACCGGTTCTGGCGCGACGTGCTGCCCCCCACCGCGGGGTGGCAGTTCGATTTTCGCCGCGCCGGGTTTCGCTGCTTCACCACCGGCAAGACCGACGCGAACTACAAGCCGATGCCCGAGGACTATCGCCGCATCCTGTTCCACGAGGATGCCGAGGCGAAGGACAAGGGCAAACGGGCAGGGGTCCACGCCTACCTGGACCGCGGGCCGGGGGTGCAGGGCGTCAACCACCCGAACGACGACGGGTCGATGGACCAGACGTTCTACGACCATTCGGTGGCCCAGAACGCGATCGACTACCTCGGCCGCGCCGATCCGGGGCGGCGGCACCTGATCCAGCTTGGCTTCAAGCACCCGCATTACGACCTGACCGCGCCAAACCGATTCTACCAGCTTTACAACGTCGATGACATCCGCTGGCCCGCGACCGCCCACCCCGACGATTTCTTCGGGCCGCAGCCGGGGATGGCGGTCTACGAGGCCGCCTATATCACCAACGGCCAATGGACACCGGAAAAGGCGGGCGATGCGGCCTGGCGGCAGGTGGTGCGCGCCTACTTCGCCGCGTGTTCGCATGTAGACCATGAGGTCGGTCGGTTCATGGATGCGCTGAGGGCCTCGCCCTTCGCGGCGAACACGGCGGTGGTGCTGCTGTCGGACAACGGGTTCAACCTTGGCACCCACGACAGCTTTCACAAGATGAGCCAATGGGACAGCGCCGCCCATGTGCCGCTGGGCCTGTGGCACGCCGCGGTCACGCCGGGCACGGTGGTGGATGTGCCGGTGTCGCTGCACAATCTGGCGCGTACGATCTTCGATCTGGCCGGGCTGCCCGCGCGAACGGACTGGACCTCCGGGCAAAGCCTGCTGCCGCTGATCGACCCGCGTTTCGGTGTCTATGACCGCACGAAATCGCCACTGACGGCGGTGTTCGGCACGCTGTCGGTGCGCCCCTCGGTGCCAGGGCGCGAGCATCTGCGCTATTTCCGCTATCCGAACGGCGAGGAGCATGTCTACGACGTGGTCCGCGATCCGGGCGAGACGACGAACCTGGCGGGCGGGGCCGAGACGCCATTCCTGCGGGCCGAGTTGGTGAAGGCCGCGCTCGACCTCGGGCTTGATCTGCGCGGGGCCGAGAATCCGGCCGATGGCGTCAACGCGATGATGGCGATGGATGGCTCGGTGGTGCTGGCGGGCGGCAACGCCGACAACGACTACTGGGCCTATGGCGAGGCGGCCGAGCGGATCGTCGAGGCGCCGGACGGCGGCAACGACACGCTGTGGTATATGGCGGGGCCGGACGGCTACACCCTGCGGGTTCCGGCGAACATCGAGAATGTGCGGCTGGCCACCGTGGTGGCGCGAATGGAGGGCGACCGGGCCACCGGCAAGGTGGTGCATATCGTCGCCCACCCCGACAGCGCCATCAATTTCGAATCATCCGAGCGTGTCGCCGTGCATGTGGTCGGCAGCACCAAGGACGACGTGTTGGTCGGCCCGAAGTATGCGGGCGCGACCTTCTACGGCGGCGAGGGCAATGACGTGCTGACCACCGGCTCTTCCCGCCGCAACGACCACAACGCGTTCTATGGCGGGCCCGGCAACGACACGCTGAAGGGCGGCAACGGGCGAGACACGCTGGACGGCGGACCTGGTGACGACGTGATCTATGGCGGCGACGGGTTCAGCAAGATCTACGGCGGCCCCGGCAACGACCTGATCATGGCCGGCGAACACAGTTCTGTCATCCACACCGGGCCGGGGCGCAACCGCGTGATCTCGGGCGAGGGCAAGGATCAGTTCTTCATCGGCCCCGGCGAGAACACCATCACCGGCGGCGCGGGTGGCGTCAGCTTCAGCATCGCTTACGGCGGGGTCTGCACCATCACCGACTGGCGCCCCGGCGACGTGATCGACCTGTCGGGATGGCCCGCGGCACCGAAGGTCACCGCCGAAGCGGACGAGGTGCTGATCACGCTTGGCCTGTCTGCGGTGGTGCTGGAACGTTGCCGCGATGCCGAGGCGATCCGCCGCAGTCTGGTATTGCCCGATCAGACGTAGTGCCCCTGAATCGGCGGCGCATAGGGCGGCGCGTTCAGCGGTTTGCGGCAGGCGTAAAGCAGCATGTGCGGCCCTTCCAGGAACCGCTCGCCGCCACGGGGCTGGCCGGTCGGGTCCGGAATCGGGATGATCGTGCGCGGCGACTTGCGCGGAACCACCGACACCTCCAGCATCTCGCAGCCGCGGGCGTGGTGCCAGTAGCGCCACGGCACATCCGGCCCGGTCTGGAAGAAACCGTGACCGAACCAGCCATCGGCCGCGATGAAAGCCAGCATCAGCCCGCCCGGTTTCAGCAACTGGTAGCAGTTGTCGATCGCCTGCCCGATGTAGAAGATGTGTTCCGTGGTGCCGCCGTCGATCACCACGTCGAACTGTTCGCGCAGATGCTCGGGCACCGGGTAGTTCAGGTCGTGAATGTGCTGAGCGGCTTCCTTGTCGGTGAAGTCCATCGCCTCGATGAAGGGATAACCGAGGGCGGACAGCAGCGTTTCGGTGAAGCCGTCCTCCTGCACCACGTCCGCCACCGTCAGGTTGTGGCCGACCGAGGGCAGCGCCGCCACAAAGCGTTCCAGCTTGCGCCCGTTCAGGTGCAGCTTTTGCCGCCCCATGATGATGCCGCGTTTGGCGTCGCCCAGATGCCGCGCATTGCGGGCCAGGAACATGCCGGGAATGAGGCTGATGCCCATGGTTCAATCCTCCTCGCCCATGACGGGGCGCTGCGGTTCGGGGCGGGGGGCCTCCGCCACCTCGGGCGTCAGGCGGCGCACATATCGGACGCCGATCCTGTCGGCCAACAGCTTTTGCCCGATCTTGTTCAGCCCGAGTTCGCGCAGCACCCATTCATTGCGGTAATGCACCGTGAAAACGTCCATGTCGTCAGGCAGGCCCTTGCCGCGCAGCTTGCCGCCCAGGATGTAGTGCTGTTCTTCCGGCAACTGGTTCCAGAGCAGGCCCGCGCGCGTGATCGCCAGCGGCAAGGTCATCTGGTCCAGATAGGGGCGGCGGTTCTCCAGCGTCTCGACCCGGTCGAGGGTGCGGGCGGTGTCATACCAGACATCGGGGAAACGGCCGCCCGAGCCGCCATCCTCGGGGAAGACCACAAGACCCGCGCTGTAGTAGGGGATCACCTCCGGCCCTGTCTGGCGCATCATGCGGACCCGTTCGGTGGGGACCGGCATCCCGAAAGCACCGTAGATCGTATCCCAGACCTCTTGCCCGGCCCAGCGCATCGAGGCGGCAACCGAGCAGGAGACCTGGCCGGGACGGCACAGGTTGGCGGGGTCGTTCGGGCGCAGGAACATCACGTCGGAGTCGATGAAGGCGGAAAAGTCGGTGTCGCGCGGTTGCATCGCGGCGATGATCTTGTTGCCGTGGGGATAGTCGCTCTCCCACATCCCCAGCGTCTTCATCGGCCGCATCTCGGCCCCCATCATCTCGTGCGCCTTCAGCACGGCAGGATGCAGCTCGGCCATGCGGTGTTCGGGGCAGTAGCCGACCGCCTGCACGTCGTCGCCGAAATGGGTGCGGATCGAGGCCAGCAGGGTGCAGGCCATGATCTGGTAGTCTTCCGGCTCGACGATATAGGCGAAGGTCAGAACGGGTCGCGCCATGATCTTGCGCCTAGTCTTCGAGGGCGAGCGCCGGATCGACGCCGATCTCTTTGCACATCCGCCAGGCATAGGAGTTTTCCAACGGCGGGTTCTTGCGCCACCACGGCTTGGTGCCGTTGGTGTAGAGGTGAACCGACAGGGTGTTGTCGGTAAAGTGCCCCTCCACCCGGCCATAGGGGTCGTAAAAGATGTCGTTCAACTGGAACGGCACGGGGTAGAGGTAATCCGGCGTCAGCGCCTTTTCGAAGTCGCCGGTCTGCTGGGCAAACCAGGTGAACGCCTGCGGGCCAAAGGCGGTGCGTTCGGCGTTGTAGATCCGTACGGCATGGGGCAGGTGGCTGTCCTGCTTTTCCAGCCGCTTGCGCTGCTGCTTGTTGAACCACGCCGGCGCGTCGGGCAGGTTTTCGTAGTAGTCGAGCAACCGGTGGATCAGCTCACCCTCCTGCGGGATGTAGACCACGCCGCAGTTCAGCGCGCCGCGAAAGCCGTGGCCGGCGTAGATGTTCTGCATCTCATCCGGGAAGGGCCGGTGGCAGAAGGCGTCGCAGTCGATCCAGACCGCGTCGGTCTTCTGGATCATCTTGTAGCGGAACACGTTCGACAGGAACGAGGCGCTGGTCTGTTCGACGATGGATCGGTCGACCTCCATGATCTCGGACGCGGGCCTCACGATCACGCCTTCGGGCACGTTCGACACGGTGTCGGTGCAGTAAAGCGTGGTCGGATGACCCTGCCGCACATGGCTGAGCAGGCAGAGTTGATTGAGATACTGGAGCTTCGGTCCGATCCAAAGGGATGCGACCGGTCTGCGGACTGGTGGTGCCATACTCGCCTCTTGTTTCCCGATCGGAACCATGCCGGTCAGGAATTGTTTTTGTCTTTATCTTTTGCATGTCTTATCACTCTTTTGCTGGCCCGCAAAGCGCGTCAACCGTGCGTGCGCGATCAGCGGGTGGCAGTTTTCAATCTGCCGCAGGACACCGGCAAGAGGCATGGCGTGGCCCCCAAAGCAGTTTCGGAACCGACGCCGGACCGGCCTGAACCGGCCGCAGCGGAAAACCTGACCGGGCTGACGAAACGGGTCAGCCCGCATGGCCGCATCATGGCGATGTCGATGATGAAGGACGAAGGGCCCTTCGTTCTGGAATGGACCGCGCATCACCTCGCGGTCGGATTCACCGACATTCTCGTCTATACGAACGATTGTTCGGACGGCACCGACACGATGCTGAAGCGGCTGGAAGACTTGGGGCTGGCCTACCACCGCGAGAACCGCATCCCCGAGGGCCAGCGGCCGCAACCCTCGGCGCTGAACTACGGGCAGGACGAACCTCTGGTGGCGGAAAGCGACTGGTTGCTGGTGTTCGATGCGGACGAGTTCGTTTCGATCAAGTACGGCGACGGCACGCTGGACGATCTGATCGCGGCCACGAAGGCGCAGGGGGCGAACGGTATCGTCATCACCTGGCGCATCTTCGGCTCGGGCGGGGTGCACCACTGGTCGCGCGATCCGGTAACGGAGCAATACCTCTTTGCCGCGCCGCCAATGTGGAACAAGGGTTGGGGCGTCAAGACCTTGTTCCAGTTCGACCCCGATCACTGGAAACTTGGCATCCACCGCCCCAAGATCAAGAACCGCTGGCTGGATACCGAATGGCCGCACACGATCAAATGGCTGAACGGCTCGGGCCGCCCGATGGAGGATTACTTCAAGTTCCGCGGCTGGCGGTCGATCGTGCGGACGATCGGCTATGACTGGGTGCAGATCAACCACTACGCGGTGAAGTCGATCGACAGCTACGCGATCCGCAAGTTCCGCGGCAACGTGAACTTCAAGAAAGACAAGTACAACACCGACTACTGGGCGCTGCAGGACCGCAACGAGGTGCGCGACGACACGATGCTGCGCTACCACGACGAACGGAAGCGCATCTTTGATGCGCTGTTGCGCGACCCGGTGCTGAACCGCCTGCACTTCGCCGCACTGGAGCGGGCCGAGGCCCGGCTGGCCGAATTCAAGGGCACCGAGGAATATGCGGGCTTCGTCGAGGGATTGAAGGCGGCGAGCGCGATCCCGATCACCCAGGTGGAGGCCAAGCCGCCGCAGGCGCGCGACAAGGACAAGATCGCCGCGCTGATGTCCGACGTGGAAAAGCGCGTTTCGGGGAAGCGGAAGGAAGAACTGGCCAAGCCCGCGCTGGAACGCGCGCTGGCCCCGGTCGACATGTATGTGCGCGAGGCGGCGGACATGTCGGCCGACCCGCCGCTGGAATGGTTCGCGAACCGCGGGATCGAGCTGCCGGGTGACCCGCGCCTGTTCACGCCGCCCGCGCTGTTGCTGATGAAGGAAGGCAAGTTCGGCCGCAACATCGCGCGGAACCTGCCGCGTCATCTGCCGCCGGGGGCGCGGGTTGCGGAACTTGGCGCGGGCTGCGGGTTCCTGGCGGGGTTCCTGTCACGCGAGCGGCCGGATCTGGAAATCACCGCGTCGGAGGATGGCGCGGGGCGACTGGCGGTGCTGGGCCGGGTCTGGGCGCGCAACGGGATCACGGCGGGGCCGCGGCTGCGGCTGGTGGCCGATCCGGTTCTGGCCGACCTTCCCGCGTTTCTCAACGCCGGTCGCTTCGACACGCTGGTGCTGGAGGATGCGGCGATCACGCCCGCGATGCTGTCTGGCCTGCCCGAGGGCGCGCGGCCGCGTCAGGTGATGCTGATCGGGCGGCTGCTCTGCGATGCGTTTCCCGATTTCGGGGCGTGGGAAGGGCTGTTCGCCGGGTGGGGACTGACCGAGCGGCTGCCGTTCGACCCCGCGACGGCCTTCGGATACCGAAGGCCGCCGGGCTGACGGCTCAGTAGCGGTAGTGGTCCGGCTTGAACGGGCCTTCGGCCGGGACGCCGATGTAGGCGGCCTGGTCGGGCTTCAGGACCGTCAGCTTGGCACCGATCCGTTTCAGGTGCAGGCGGGCGACCTTTTCGTCGAGATGCTTGGGCAGGATGTAGACGCCGGGTTGGTAGTCGGCGCCACGGGTCCAGAGCTCGATCTGGGCCAGCACCTGGTTGGAGAAACTGGCCGACATCACAAAGCTGGGGTGCCCGGTGGCGTTGCCGAGGTTCAAGAGCCGCCCCTCGGACAACAGGATGATGCGCGCGCCCGAGGGCATCGTGATCATGTCGACCTGGTCCTTGATGTTGGTCCACTTGTGGTTCTTCAGCGCCGCGACCTGGATCTCGTTGTCGAAGTGGCCGATGTTGCCGACGATCGCCATGTCCTTCATCGCGCGGATATGCTCGATGCGGATCACGTCCTTGTTGCCGGTGGTGGTGATGAAGATGTCGGCACTGGCGACCTCGTCCTCCAGCAGCGTCACCTCGTAGCCGTCCATCGCCGCCTGCAGCGCGCAGATCGGGTCGACCTCGGTCACCTTGACGCGGGCGCCCGCGCCCCGCAGCGAGGCCGCCGAGCCCTTGCCGACGTCGCCATAGCCGCAGACCACGGCGACCTTGCCGGCCATCATCGTGTCGGTGGCGCGGCGGATGCCGTCGACCAGCGATTCCTTGCAGCCGTACTTGTTGTCGAACTTCGACTTGGTGACGCTGTCGTTCACGTTGATCGCCGGGAAAGGCAGCAGGCCCTTCTTGTGCAGCTCGTACAGCCGGTGCACGCCGGTGGTGGTTTCCTCCGACACGCCCTTGATCGCGGCGCGCTGGGCGGTGAACCAGCCGGGGGTTTCCGCCATGCGCTTGCGGATCTGGTTGAACAGGCAGACCTCTTCATCCGAGGTCGGCACCGCGATCAGGTCGGTCTCGCCCGCCTCGACCCGCGCGCCCATCAGGATGTAGAGCGTCGCATCCCCGCCATCGTCGAGGATCATGTTGCAGGTGCCTTCCGGGAAGCGGAAGATCATGTCGGTATAGGCCCAGTAGTCTTCCAGCGTTTCGCCCTTGATGGCGAACACCGGGGTGCCGGTCGCGGCGATCGCGGCGGCGGCGTGGTCCTGGGTCGAGAAGATGTTGCACGAGGCCCAGCGCACATCGGCGCCCAGAACCTTCAGTGTCTCGATCAGCGCGGCGGTCTGGATCGTCATGTGCAACGAGCCCGC
>NZ_CBAICG010000069.1:0-10702 GCF_964715405.1 Solirhodobacter sp.
CCAAGGCCGGGGGCTTCGCGCCCCCGGACCCCCGCGGGATACTTGAGAACGGAAGAATGGGGCGGGCTTTCATGGGAGCCTGCCCCTTTGTCATTCCCGGCCGGGGAGCGCCACCTTGTATTCCTGCACGGTGTTGCCGCCATCGACGACGATCAACTGGCCGGTGATGTAGCTCGCTTCGTCGGCGGCGAGGAAGAGGGCGGCGTGGGCGACTTCTTCCGGGCGGCCGGGGCGGCCGACCGGGGTGAAGCGGCCGGCGGTCAGTTCCGCCTCGCTGCTGGAGGCGGTGGCGATCCAGCCGGGGCCGATGGCGTTGGCGGTGATGCCGTGGCGGCCCTCCTCGATCGCCAGCGCGCGGGTCAGGCCCATCAGCCCGGCCTTGGCGGCCGCATAGGTGGTGGAACCCGCGATGCCGACGACGGGGCCGGTGACCGAGGACATCTGGATGATGCGGCCATGCCCGCGCGCGCGCATGCCGGGCACAAGCGCGCGGGTGACGCGGAAGGCCGAGGTCAGGCTGATGGCAAGCCCGAACTCCCACCCTTCGTCGGTCTGATCGCGCAGGGCGCGCGCGGGCAGATCGTGGCCGGTCTGCGCCATGCCCGCGTTGTTGACGACGATGTCGATCGGGCCGAGCGCGGCCTCGACCCCCGCGATGAGGGCATCGACATCCTCCTGCCGGGTCAGGTCGGCCAGCGCGGCATGGGCGCCGGGCAGCACCGCCTGCCGCTCGAAGAGGCGCGCGGTGGTGGCGGTGATGGCGACGCGGGCGCCCGCCGCCGCCAGCGCCCGCGCGCAGGCGAAACCGATGCCGTCGGCGCTGCCCGCCCCTGTCACCAGCGCCACCCGCCCCTGAACGCCCGCCATGCCCTTGCCCTCCCGCCGGTTCCGCGCCAGCCTAGCGCGGGGTCGAGCGAAAGGGGAAGCCATGACGGAGGCGGAGGCGATCATCGCGCGGCTGGGGTTGCAGCCGCATCCCGAGGGTGGGTGGTACCGCCAGACCTGGGTCGGGCCGGAGGTGGCGGGCCGGGCGAGCGGGACGGCGATCCTGTTCGTGTTGCAGGCGGGCGAGCGGAGCCACTGGCACCGGGTCGATGCGGCGGAAATCTGACACTTCCACGCGGGCGCGCCGCTGGTGCTGTCACTGGCGGCGCGCGACGCGGGCCCGGCGACGGATCACCGGCTGGGGCCGGATGTGCTGGCGGGCGATCAGCCGCAGGTCATCGTGCCGCCGCAGCACTGGCAGGCAGCGCGCTCGATGGACGCCTGGTCGCTGGTGGGCTGCACCGTCAGCCCCGGCTTTCGCTTCGACGGGTTCACGCTGGCCGCGCCCGGCTTCGCGATTCCGCGCGGGTGATCAGGCCCATCACGGCCCGCGATGCGGCGGGCCACAACATTGCATTGGCGGCGGGCGGCACGATCGGCTAGGCCGGGGCCGATCCTGAAAGGCCAAGCATGACCACCCCAACCCACCGCCCGAACGAGGACAGCCCGCGCGGGCTGGCCTTCGCGATCACCGCTTACCTGCTGTGGGGGTTCCTGCCGCTTTACATGCATGCGATGGCGGATATTCCGCCGCCCGAGATCATCGCCCACCGGATCATCTGGTCGGTGCCGGTCGCGGGCGCGGTGCTGATCGCGCTGGGGCGCACGGCGGACCTGCGGGCGGCGATCCGCAACCCCAGGATGCTGGGCATGGCGGCGGTGACGGCGACGCTGATCACGGTGAACTGGGGCATCTATGTCTGGGCAATCGTGTCGGGCCACGCGCTCGATGCCGCTTTGGGCTACTACATCAACCCGCTGTTCAGCGTCTTTCTGGGCGCCGTGCTGCTGCGCGAGCGGCTGAAGCCGATCCAGATCGCCGCGATCGCGCTGGTGGCGCTGGCGGTGGCGATCCTGACGGTGGAGGCCGGGCACCTGCCGCTGGTGGCGCTGGGGCTGACGGTGACCTGGGGCGCCTATGCGTTCCTAAAGAAGCAGCTTCCCATCGGGCCCAACCAGGGCTTCTTCCTCGAGGTCGCGCTGCTGTTGCCGGTCGCGCTGGGCTATGTGGCCTGGCTGGAGGCGACCGGGCAGAGCCACCTGCATGGCACCGGCACCGCCGATACCCTGCTGCTGGTCGGCTGCGGGCTGATCACGGCGGCGCCGCTGATGATCTATGCCAATGGCGCCAAGCTTTTGCGGCTGTCGACCATCGGCATCCTGCAATACATCGCGCCGACGATGATCTTCCTGACCGCGGTGTTCCTGTTCGGCGAGCCGTTCGGGCAGGCGCGGATGATCGCCTTTCCGATGATCTGGGTGGCGCTGGCGATCTATACCGGGTCCATGCTGCACCAGGCGCGTCGGCGGGCCGCGCGGGTCTAGAGTGAATTGGGTTTTATCTGACACGAGGACATCAGAATTCGCCCAAGTCTTGGGGCGAATTCTGATTCATGATAAACGCAAATCGCCTTAGCCGCCCGAGGGTCGGCTGATCCGGCCGCCGCCGACCGCCGCCGCCACGCCGGTGGTGCCGGGGCAGGAGGTCGGCAGGCCGCGCAGCACGCGCACGGCGAGAAAGGCGAAGGCCTGCGCCTCCAGCATGTCGCCGTCGAGGTCGGCGTCTTCCACCGGCAGCACCGGGAACGGCAGCCGCGCCCGCAGCATCGCCATCAGCGTGGCATTGTGGCGCCCGCCCCCGGCGACCAGCATCCCTTCTGGCGGGCGGGGCAGATGCTCCATCGCGGCGGCCACGGCGGCGGCGACGCAGGCGGTCAGGGTGGCGGCGGCGTCGGCGTCGGTCAGTTCGGCCACCGCCACCTGAAGGCCGCGAAAGGCGTCGCGGTCCAGCGACTTGGGTGGCACCCGGCGGAACCAGGGATCGCGCAGGAAGGCCGCCACGACGTCCTCGTGCACCATGCCGGTCGCGGCCAGCCCGCCGTCCTGATCCTCGGCCAGTCCGCGCCGGGCCTGCATCAGGTCGTTGATCGGCGCATTCGCCGGGCCGGTGTCGAAGGCCAGGAGCGCCCCCGGTGCCTCGGGCCGGTCCTTGGTGGCGTCGACCCAGGTGATGTTGCCGACGCCGCCAAGGTTGAGGAACGCCAGCGGCGCCACCGCGCCAAGCCGTTTGGCCAGCGCGAAGTGGTAGAACGGCACCAGCGGCGCGCCCTGCCCGCCCAGCCGCACGTCGTTCGAGCGGAAATCCCAGATCACCGGCAGGTCGAGCACCCCGGCCAGCACATCGCCGTCGCCGATCTGATGCGTGCCGCGCCCGCGCGGGTCATGCGCCAGGGTCTGGCCGTGAAAGCCCACCAGCTCGACATCCTCGAACCGGCTCAGCAGTTCGGCATGGGCGGTTTCCACCACCTCGGTCGCCTCGCGCACCCCCGGACCACCGGGCCAGCGGCCCAGCGCGGCGCGGATCACGGCGCGCTCGTCCTCGCTGTAGGGGCGGTAGTCGGATTGCTCGAAGCCCTCGATGGTCACGCCATCGGTCACCACCACGGCGGCATCCACCCCGTCGAGCGAGGTGCCCGACATGGTGCCCACCGCCCGGATCGCGCCCATGTCCTGCAAGATTGCTTCCCCTCGCGCCCGGCCGCCGCTATAGAAGGCGCCGAGCCCGAGAATGGACGAAACCCCGATGACCTACCACCCGAAATCCGACTTCCTGCGCGTGATGATCGAACGCGGCTTTCTGGCCGATTGCACCGATTATCAGGGGCTTGACGAGGCTTGCGCCAAGGGCGTTGTACCGGGCTACATCGGCTTCGACGCCACCGCCGCCTCGCTGCACGTGGGCTCGCTGATCCAGATCATGATGCTGCGCTGGCTCCAGAAGACGGGTGGCAAGCCGATCGTGCTGATGGGCGGCGGCACCACCAAGGTCGGCGATCCGTCGTTCAGGGCCGAGGAACGGCCGCTGCTGACGCCCGCGCAGATCGACGCCAACATCGCGGGCATCAAGGCGGTGTTCTCGGCCTATGTCGGCTTCGGCTCGGGAGCCTCCGATGCGATCATGGTGAACAACGCCGAGTGGCTGGACGCGCTCAACTACCTCGATTTCCTGCGCGACATCGGGCGGCATTTCTCGGTCAACCGGATGCTGTCGTTCGAGTCGGTGAAATCCCGGCTGGACCGCGAGCAGTCGCTCAGCTTCCTCGAATTCAACTACATGATCCTGCAGGCCTACGATTTTCTGGAACTGAACCGCCGCTATGGCTGCCTGTTGCAGATGGGTGGGTCGGACCAGTGGGGCAACATCGTCAACGGCATCGACCTGACCCGCCGGGTGCTGGACCATGAGATCTACGGGCTGACCTCGCCGCTGCTGACCACCTCGGACGGCCGCAAGATGGGCAAGTCGCAGTCGGGCGCGATCTGGCTGAACGCCGACATGCTCAGCCCCTACGAGTTCTGGCAGTTCTGGCGCAACACCACCGACGCCGACGTGGGCCGGTTCCTCAAGCTTTACACCGAGCTGCCGGTGGCGGACTGCGACCGCCTTGGCGCGCTGGAAGGCGCCGAAATCAACACGGCCAAGATCACGCTGGCGAACGAGGTCACCGCGCTGCTGCACGGGCCCGAGGCCGCCGCCGCCGCCGAGGCGACCGCGCGCGAGGTGTTCGAGAAGGGCGGCGTGGGCGACGACTTGCCAAGTTTTGTCGTTACAATGTCCAGTCTGACCCGGGGAACGGCCAACACGGCACCCATCTTAGAGATGGGACTTGTCCCATCGGGCAAAGAACTGCGCCGGCTGATGGGTGATGGGAGTGTACGGATCAATGGCACTGTCGTGCACAATGCGAGGTTCCTTACGCTCGACGACTTTAGCGAAGACGGACAGGCGATCGTCGCCGTCGGGAAGAAGAAGTTTGGCGTAATGCGACTTAAACAGGATTAATGCACACTTGAAATCGCAGGCGGGCTGAAGCTGACCGCCGGGCGCAAGCGCGACGCGCTGGTGAGCGTGCAATAACGCGCGCCACCTTCGTTCTTCTTGCTTCTTGGAAGAAATACTCTCGGGGGGTCCGGGGGGCAGACAGCCCCCCGGCGCTCGCCGCTGCGCGCGACCTATTCCGTCACCGTGACCTTCGCCATGTAGTCCGGGTTGCCGGTCACCGCACCGTTGTCGCCGTCGCCGCGCTTGATCGCGTCGACCACGTCCATGCCCGAGATGACATGGCCGAACACCGTGTATTGCCCGTTCAGGTCGGCATTCTTGTCGAACATGATGAAGAACTGCGAGTTGCCCGAGTTCGGGTCGCTCGACCGCGCCATGCCCACCGTGCCGCGCACGAACGGCACGTTGGAAAACTCGGCCGGAACGTCGGGCAGGTCCGATCCGCCCAGCCCCGCCTGGCTCAGGTCGCCGCCGCGCTTGCCGAACTTCACGTCGCCGGTCTGCGCCATGAAGCCGTCGATGACGCGGTGGAACACCACCCCGTCATAGGCGCCCGCTTTCGCCAGCGCCTCGATCTGCGCCACCGTCTTCGGCGCGACCTTGGGCAAGAGGTCGATCACAACCGTGCCATGCGCCTTGCCCGCGATCTCGATCACCAGATTGGGGCCGGGCGTGTCCTGGAATGGCGCCGCATCCTTGGCGACCTCGGCCTGGGCCATCGGGTTCTGCGACCAGAGCGCCATCCCGAGAACCCCGAGGCCGAGGACCATCAGGCCGCCGGCGATGATCGCGTTGCGTTTAGCCATTGGCGACATCCGAGGCCACCTTCACGCTGATCATCCGGTCCGGATCGGCGGCCGGTTCGCCGCGCTTGATCTTGTCGACATGTTCCATCCCCGAGATCACCCGGCCATAAACCGTGTATTGCCCGTTCAGGAAGTGGTTGTCCTTGAAGTTGATGAAGAACTGGCTGTTGGCCGAGTTCGGGTTCGACGAGCGCGCCGCCGCCAGCGTGCCACGGTCGTGCGGCAGCTTGGAGAATTCGGCCGGCACGTCGGGCAGGTCCGACCCGCCGGTGCCCGCGCGGCGCAGGTCGCCGCCGTGCTTGCCGTGCTCGACATCGCCCGACTGCGCCATGAAGCTGTCGATGACGCGGTGAAACACCACATTGTCGTAGGCGCCGGCGCGGGCGAGCGTCTTCATGCGCTCGACATGCTTGGGGGCGACCTCGGGAAGAAGCTGGATATGCACCGGACCGTCCTTCAGTGTGACGATGATGGTGTTTTCCGGGTCGGTGATCTCGGCCATGATGGTCCTCCGTGAGTTATCGCGGCAACCTAGTCATCCCGGGCGCGAAGGAAAAGGGCAAACCCCAGCGATCCGTTGACGCGGGGGGGCGAACAAGAGACAAACCGGCAGGACCGGCATCTGGAGGGACCAATGGCCTGGAAGACACTCGACGACATGGACCTGACCGGCAAGGTCGTGCTGACACGGGTCGACATCAACGTGCCGGTCGAGAACGGCCATGTCACCGACGCGACGCGGATCGAGAAGATCGTGCCGACCATCGTCGATATCATCGCGCGTGGCGGCAAGCCGGTGCTGCTGGCGCACTTCGGCCGCCCCAAGGGCAAGCCCGATCCGGAGTTCAGCCTGCGCCAGTTGCTGCCCGCGCTGCGTGCCGCGATGCCGGGCCGAAAGATCACCTTCGCCGAGGATTGCATCGGCGCCCCCGCCAAGACGGCGGTGGCCGCGATGCAGCGCGGCGACATCGTGCTGCTGGAAAACACCCGGTTCCATGCGGGCGAGGAAAAGAACGACGCGCAACTGGCGGCCTCGATGGCGGCGCTGGGCGATGTCTATGTCAACGACGCGTTTTCCGCCGCGCACCGGGCGCATGCCTCGACCGAGGCGCTGGCGCATCTGCTGCCCGCCTGCGCCGGACGGCTGATGGAGGCGGAACTGAAGGCGCTGGAGGCCGCCTTGGGCAAGCCGCAGCGGCCGGTGGTGGCCGTGGTGGGCGGCGCCAAGGTTTCGACCAAGCTCGACCTGCTGGGCAACCTTGTCACCAGGGTGAACCATCTGGTGATCGGCGGCGGCATGGCCAACACCTTCCTCGTGGCGCAGGGGGTCGAGGTCGGCAAGTCGCTGGCCGAACGCGACATGGCCCAGACGGCGCGCGATATCCTTGGCAAGGCCAAGGCGGCGGGCTGCGTGATCCATCTGCCGGTCGACATCGTGGTGGCGCGCGAGTTCAAGGCGGGCGCGGCCAGCGAAACGCTGCCGGTGGACAAGTGCCCGGCCGACGCGATGATCCTGGACGCCGGGCCGAAGACGGTGGCCGAGATCGGCAGGGTCTTCGAGGCCTGCAAGACGCTGATCTGGAACGGCCCGCTGGGCGCCTTCGAGATCGCGCCGTTCGATGCGGCCACCAACGCGGCGGCGGCCAAGGCGGCGGCGCTGACCAAGGCGGGCAAGCTGATCTCGGTCGCGGGCGGTGGCGACACGGTGGCGGCGCTGAACCGGGCCCATGCGGCGGCAAGCTTCACCTATATCTCGACGGCGGGCGGGGCCTTTCTCGAATGGATGGAAGGCAAGGTGCTGCCCGGCGTCGCCGCACTGGAGAAATAGCCCCGATTCGGTCTTGGGGCGCGGGCGATTTGGCTGCACAATCCCGGAGCATTGCCCGGAGAGAAGGATTGATCCGATGTCATTCGCCCGCCTGCCCCGCCCGATCCGGCCCGCCCTTGCGACGGTGGCCACCCTGGTCGCCCTCGCCGCCCCCGCGCTGGCCGAGACGCGGCCGAGCCTGTGGGATCTGTTCACCCCCGAGAACATGGTGCGGCGGCTGGTGCAGGCGGGCATCGGCGTGCTGCGCACCAAGGTTGAACTGCAATACGACCACATCCTGCCCGACCCGATCGCGGGCGAGGTCACGCTGACCGGCGTGAAGGCCTGGCCCGCCGTGCCCTGGGATGGCGACGGCTGCATCCTGACCGCCGATCGCGTCACCATCGCCACATCGGAACCCGGCGACTGGGATCAGGTGAAGCTGCGGCTGAACCTGATCGGCGGTTCGGCGACGCCCGGTTGCCTGGCCCCCGATGCGCGCGACGTGATGACCAAGGCCGGGCTTGACAGCCTCGACCTGGCGCAGGGCACGGTGGAGATCGACTATACCGTGTCCTCGGCCAAGGCCACGGTGCGGCTGCATCTGGACAGCCCGCAGGTGGCGCTGCTGGACGGGTCGGCGCATTTCTCCTACCTCGCGGCCAACGCGACGCCGGGCGACACCGGCGACACGGTGGCCGCCTACCTCACCGATGCCAGCCTGACGATCGTCAATCAGGGCGGCTGGGAGAGGGTGAAGAACTTGCTGCCGCCCGACATGTCCGGCCCCGCGCTGGCGACCGGCGTCACCGTCGGGCTGACGCAGGTGATCGGCGAGGCGAATGCCGCCGCCGACACGACCGCGGGCCGGACGCCCGACCAGACCCTGACCGAAGAGCAGAAGACCTTCGTGTTGCAGGCCGGTCACCAGGTCGCGCGCTTCATGACCGCCAAGGACCAGATCGTCATCGAAACCACCCTGCCCGACAGCGAGGTGCGGCTGACCTCGACCTTCTTCGACGACCCGCGGGCCGCCTTCCACGACCTGCGCCCGACGGTGCAGGCGCATTCCGACGCCAAGGCCCCGCTGATCGAGGCCGCGATGATGACCAGGGCGCTGGCCGGGGATGCCGACACCTCGGATGACCAGCGCCTTGCCGTGGGCACCGCGCTGATCACCGGCACCGGTGCGCCGAAGTCGGTCGAGAAGGGCCGCGCGCTGCTGGAGCCGCTGGCGCAGGCGGGCAACACGCAGGCCGCGCTGACGCTGGCGCGGGCCCTGGCCGAGAGCGACCCCGCCGCCGCCTACCATCAGGCGCTGGTCGCCGCCGCGGCGGGCGAGGATGGCGCCACCGCGGTGCTCGACGGGCTGGAGGAGACGCTGGACACCGGGGCGCTGCTGGATGCGCAAGGGGTGCTGGCCGGGGTGTCGGCGCTGTCGGATGCGGATTTCGCCTCGGTCTCGGCCCTGCGCACCGCGGCGCTGGCGCGCATGACCGGCGAGACCGAGACGCGGTCCTATCCGCTGGCCTGGTTCTGGGCCTCGCTTGCCGCCGCGGCGGGCGATCCGGCCGCCACCGACCTGCGCGACAGCATCGACCGCCGGATGCACCTGCACGGACCCGCCGCCGACGCCGCCTGGGCCGCCGCCCGCGCCCCGATGGAAGTGGCGGCGCTGCATGAATGGGTGACGCGCGACCTCGGCACCACATTCGGGCCGAAATAGGCCGATCACGGCTGCGGCGGGCCGGTTTTCCCGCCACCGCGCTTGCAAGCCGACGCGCCGCTTCCTAAACCGGCCGCGGCCCACCAACACGAGCAAGGATATCGGACATGAGAGCGACACGGGTAGTGCAGAAGATCTTGAGCCATTACGAGGGCGAGACGCCCGGCGTGAAGGCCAACCTTTGCCGGATGCTGATGAACGGCAAGCTGGGCGGCACCGGCAAGATGATCATCCTGCCGGTCGATCAGGGCTTTGAACACGGGCCCGCGCGCAGCTTTGCGCCCAACCCGGCGGGCTACGACCCGCACTACCACTATCAACTGGCGATCGACGCCGGGCTGAACGCCTATGCGGCCCCGCTGGGGATGATCGAGGCCGGGGCGGACACCTTTGCCGGGCAGATCCCGACGATCCTGAAGGTGAACTCCGCCAACTCGCTGATGAGCGACACGGCGGGCAAGAACCAGGCAGTGACGGCCTCGGTGGATGACGCGCTGCGGCTGGGTTGCGCCTGCATCGGCTTCACGATCTATCCGGGCTCGGACTTGCAACTCGACATGTACGAAGAGATCGTCGCGATGCGCCGCGAGGCCGCCGCCAAGGGTATTGCCACGGTGATCTGGTCCTACCCGCGCGGCGAGGCGATCAGCAAGGACGGCGAGACGGCGATCGACGTGGCGGCCTATGCGGCGCAGATCGCGGCCCTGCTGGGCGCCCATGTCATCAAGATCAAGCTGTCGACCGACCATCTGATGCTGCCCGAGGCGAAGAAGGTCTACGAGGCGCAGAAGATCGACATCGCCACCCAGGCGGCACGGGTGAAGCACTGCATGGACGCAAGCTTTGCCGGGCGGCGGATCGTGGTGTTCTCGGGCGGCGCGAAGAAGGGCGAGGATTCGGTCTACGACGACGCCCGCGCGATCCGCGACGGCGGCGGCAACGGCTCGATCATCGGGCGCAACTCGTTCCAGCGGTCACGCGAGGATGCGCTGGCGATGCTGGGCAAGCTGGTCGACATCTACAAGGGCCGCGCCTGAGGGCCAGCCCAGGGAGGGGGCTGTCTGCCCCCTCTGCCCTTCGGGCATTCACCCCCGAGAGTATTTTCGGAGTTATGTATCAAGCGCACCAACCCCGGAAGGGGGTGAGTGATGCGTAGGTGGGTCATCATCGCGCTTCTAAGTAATTTTGCCGCTGCCTGGGATAATCCTGAGCTTTGCCGTTCCTTTTTCAACATCTTGTACCAAGAATGGTCCATTTGTTGCGGTCCCTGTGTCGGCTCCGACCATGAACTGTTGAAGGCTGTGGCGCGCAATTCCATCCGACACATAAGGAACGTCTGAAAAACCTCCCGCTTTCGGCGTGATCTGGTAGACTTGGGCAAGCCTCCAGGGAGCCCTGCCGATGTCGAAACAGCCCGCCTTTCCCGGTCTTCGCGACGCGATGAAGAAGAAGCAGACGCGGCGTGAACTATTTCT